>JAKITG010000193.1 GCA_021648195.1 Flavobacteriaceae bacterium
GTGCAAGCGCGGGGAAACCTTATAAAACGTTTCAAAAATATACATTTTAAAAACAATTACTTCAAAATTATCTTATGAAACTTTATGCTTTGTTTTTTTTATTTTCAATTCTTTTAGTGAATTCAGCATATGCAACATTGTCTTCTGGATATAAAAAAGATAATATTCCAAATTATAAAAATTATGTAATCAATAAAGATGTAGAAATAGTTAAATTACAAAAACAAGGAAAAGTAGTTGTATTGTACTCTGGATTAATTGATAATAAAAAAAGAAATTTAAAAGAATTAGTTTCCGCCTTTAAATACCTACCAGAAAATATCATTCTAGTAATCATTCCATCTTTTGTGAAAATCGGAAATGATCTTAAGGATTTAGAAAACCATATTAAAGAACTTGATTTAGTTAATAGAGTTCATTTTCTTGATTCAAGAATCCCCCCAAAACATATAGACACTATGGCAACGGCTGATATTGGAGTAGGTTTTTATAGTCCAACTTCTTTAAATAATATATATGCAGCACCAAACAGGTTATATGAATTTGTAAATAATGGCACACCAGTTGTATTACCAAATTTTCCAACCTTTAAAGCATTGGCTAAAGAATTTCCTTTCGCAGTAAATGTTGCCAACCCTAGTCTGCCAGAAGATATAGCGAATATTATAAATATGATTATTACAAATAATAAAATCATGAAACAATCGCTGTTTTCTTTTCAGAAAAAAGAAGGAGATTATAATTTTTATGCAGAACAAATAGAAAAAGAAATATTTAATTAATGAAAAAGATACTTACAGTTTTTGGCACAAGACCTGAAGCCATAAAAATGGCAATCTTGACAAAAAAACTAAACCTGGAAAAAGATTTAAATCATAAAATTTATATTACTGCACAACATCGTGAAATGTTAGATTAGGTTATGGATCTATTTGAATTAGAAGCTGATTTCGATTTAAATATCATGCAACATGGGCAAGATTTAACCGATGTTACAAATAGAGTGTTAATTGGTATGCAAGATTTATTGAAAAATGAATGGAAACCAGATTTAGTATTAATACATGGTGATACCATCACTTGCTTTTCAACAGCACTAGCAGCCTTTTATGAAGGTATTGTAATTGGACATGTAGAAGTGGGTTTGCGTACAGGTAATTTATAATCACCATTTCCGAGAGAAGCAAACAGAGTTTTGGTAAGTAGAATTGCTAATTATCATTTTGCATCAACTAGTAAAAATGTTGAAACACTCATCTCAGAAGAAGTAGATTCTGAAAAAATCATATAAACTGGAAATACTGTAATAGATTATTTATTGTATATTTCTGATAAATTAATAGGTTTTAGCCCTAAAGTAGAACATATTATTTTATCAAATTTGGTAAAAGAAAAAGCAAAATACTTTTTAATAACAGGTCATCGTCGTAAAAATTTTAGGGTTGGTTTCATTCAGATTTGTGAAGGAATAAAAAATTTGGCAACTTACCCAACCCAGTTTTTCATTTTGTATTCCCAGGACATCTAAATTCCAATGTGCAAAAATCGGTACGTTCTTTATTAGGGGATTTAACAAACGTGCAATTGATAGTTCCATTACAATACGAATATTTTGTTTTTGCCATGAAACATAGTTATTTAGTGTTAACGGATTCTGGAGGGGTACAAGAAGAAGCCCCTAGTTTAGGTAAACCCGTTTTGGTAATGCGTGACACTACCGAAAGATTAGAAGCTGTGACCGCAGGAACCGTACAATTGGTTGGGACGAATAAAGAAAATATTATCAAAGGGGTTCAAAATTTAATTGATGAATTTTCAAAAATTAAAAAAAATATACAATTAATTATTGCAGGGCAAATAATGAGTCAAGGATATTTTGATAAAATACAAAGTAGCATTCATAAGTTAAATGATAATAGAATTCATTTAAAAGATACCTTTATTCCAATAGAACAATTACAAGTATATTATAATGCAGCTGATATCGTGATTCTACCTTTTGATAAAGTAGAAAATTCAGGTTCAGAAATTATGGCAATGGGGTTTTAAAAAACCATTGTAGCACCTAAAAGGGTGTTTTACAAAAACGATTATAGCAACAGGAATATTTATTATACGATAATCTAGGAGATGGTATAAAAAAGGCAATCTCACTAAACAGGAATGATTTAATAGAGGTTGGGGTAGTTAACTTTCAAGCTTTAAAGAAAGAAAAATGGAGAGATTTCACAAAGTGCTTTGTATGAAAAAAATTGCTTTTATAACCACCACATTTGAAAACACAACCAATGGTCCTTCTAAATTTGCAAGGTTATTGTATGAAGATAATTTGAACAATGATAAAAGGATAGTCTTTTATACCGAAGATACTAGTATTTATAATGAATTACTTTTTAAAGTAAAAATACCAAAATTCATCAATTTATCTGGTATTGGTTTTATTTATAGGTTATATAAATATTTTAATGAAGTTGTTAAAAACAAAAAAAATGATACAGTGATAGTAAATAATACCATGTATGGTTTTTTGTTTAATTTACTTACTAATAAGAAAGTAATAGGGTTTATCAATGATGACGAACATATTGGTTTTAAAAAACAATTCACTTATAAAACTATTAGATCATCTATTTTTTCAAAATTTGAAAAACATGGTTTGAAAAATAATAAATTTACGATTGTAAACTCAATATATTTAAAAAATAGAATTGAAAGTCATTATAAGACTAAAAAATTTCCTATAAAGATTTTATATAAAGGTATATCAATAGATAAAGAATTAAATCTACAAAAACATGATAATGATAAAATATTAAATATCCTTTTTGTTAAAACTAACTTTAACCTTGGAGGATTATCCATTTTGTTGAAAGCCGTTGAAGAAATGAAAGATATCCACTTAGATATTGTAACCTCTGAAATGATAAAAACCAAAAAGGAACATGAATTAATTAAAAAATTATATTCTTACACGCTTTATCATAAACTATCTCAATATAAGGTATTTGAACTAATGTCAAATGCACATTGTTTATGTATTCCTTCAAATAAAGAAGCCTTAGGAGTGGCAAATATGGAGGGAATGATTCATTCTTGTTTAGTCATTAGC
>JAKITG010000194.1 GCA_021648195.1 Flavobacteriaceae bacterium
TTTGTCATTTTATTATCGCTATTGATTCATCAAAACTACAAAATAAATGTTTACTTTTGAAGTAAATTTTTACAACTGATGAAAAATACTCTGATTACATTCTTATTTCTAATTTCAATGCCGAGTTGTTCACAAAACAAAGAATTAACGCACTTAGAGGAAATAGAACAGTTTCAATACAAATTAAATGTTCATTATGCTGATAAAAAGACATCGCCTTTAGAAAAAAAGGATTTAAAAAAATTCAAACATTTATCTTTTTTTCCAACTGACAAAACTTATAGAGTTATTGCAGACTTTGAAAGAACTCCAAATGAACCTATTTTTGAAATGCAAACATCTACAGAAAGGTTGCCTTTATACGCACAATACGGAATTGCTACTTTCACTATTGGTGGAAAAGAACTCACTCTGAGGCTTTATCAGAATCAAAAATCAAAATTAGATTCAGAATATGAAGATTCTTTATTTATCCCTTTTAATGACTTGACAAACGGGAATGAAACATACGGAGCAGGAAGATATATAGATGTAAAGATTCCAAAAGAAAACACTATCGTGATAGATTTTAACAAGGCTTATAATCCATATTGCGCCTACAATTATAAGTATTCTTGTCCGATTCCGCCAAAAGAGAATAATTTAGATATAGAGATAAAAGCAGGCGTTTTATCTTTTGATGAGCATTAAAAAATAACTTTCACCAAATACATTCCTAAAAAAACAGCCAAAAACCCTAACGCAAAACTTGCTATTGTATAAATAGCAAAACTCATAAAGTCTCCCGATTTTAGTAACTGATGGTTTTCAAAAGCAAAGGCAGAAAAAGTAGTAAATCCACCACAAAAACCTGTGGCAAGCAACAACGTTTGGTTAGAGTTAAATGTGTCGTTTTTAATCGCCAAACCTAAAATAATTCCGATTAATAGACTTCCGAGAATATTTACTGCAAATGTTCCGAGAGGAAAACCACTTTCAGTATTATTAAGATACTTACTGATTACATATCGTAACGCAGATCCAAAACCTCCTCCGATAAATACTAATAGTGCTTGTTTCATTGAACAAATATATAACATCTTTTTATACACAAAAAAATCTATTTCAGTTAAGGAGATTTATACTATTTCTTTTTTTTGAAATATATTGTAGTTGATAATCCAATATAATCTACTGAAACAGTATAAGTTCTTCTTGTTTTACCGGAATTTAGTAAAACTATTCTAATAATTTTTTTATATCACTTTCAATTTTATCAGAAAAAGAAAAATATTCTTTAATAATAACTCCTTTTTCATTAATAAGAAAATATGTTGGAAAATTACTTATTTCATAATTATTATGAGTATCACTCATTCCTTTTAAATTTAAAAACTTGATTTTTTTAGTAGAAAGTAAATTAATTACACTCTTATGATTATCCATTGTAATTCCAATTATATTTATACTATTACCATATTTTTTTTGAAGTTTATCTATCTTAGGCAAAGAGCGAATACAAGGAGCGCACCAAGATTCCCAAAACGATATTAATGCCGGAAATCTATTTTGAATTTCCATAAATTCATTATCTAAATTCAAGAAACCCTTTTCAGTGATTTTTTTACCAATCTGCGAGTTTTTAAAAACATTTTCTACTTGTAAAACCTTAAACTTTTGGAGTTTACTTTTGTACTCTTTTATTGAATTTACAACTTCATTATTTACCCTAATATTATTAAATATAAAATATTGAGAGCGCTTATATCCTGATTTTATTGATGTCGTTATTATTTTGGAAGGTAAAAACGAGTGTTTATCAAAAAAAAATGTCTTTCTAATATCCGTTATATTTAGAATAGAATCGTTAGCGTAATAATAATGGAGTTTATAATTATTTTTTAAATTCTCCAATTTAACAGACGTATAAACACTATCCGAAAAAAATAAATTTTCTGATATCAATTGACCTCCTGGACTTCCTAAAAAACCATAGTAGCCTTTTTCAATTGTATAATTACTGTCCTTCTTTGATATTTCAAATGCTTTATCTTTATCATACAAATAATACTTGTTAGCCGAACTTGATTTAGCATAAAATGACATTCCTAAAAGACTATCATTTGTGTTTTTCTCAATCAAAACATTTCCGCTTCTATTCATTATAAAATCTTGAGAAAAAGTGTCTATTCGTATAACCTCATATGACATCTTTTTTATTGAATTCACCTCTTCAGTGTATTTATTAAGTACATAGTCAAGATTTTTATGGTCTTGGCAACTTATTAAACTAAGAATAACAAAAATTGATATTAAACACTTCATAAATAAATTTAAAAAACCAACTACTATACAAATCTAATAGTTGGTTTAACATTACAATTAACATCCATTCATACAAATATATTCCGATTCTATCTTACAGTTACTAGGGCTAACACACTTATAACCTTTATGGTCAATAATCATCTGCCTTGTAATTCCAAATAACAACCAAAAAATTTCTACTTCTTTTTTTGATAACTCTTTTTCTATATCTGTATATTTTGCAGTAACCAATATACCTCCTTCAATAAATTTAAGACTATTTCTAAAATCTAACAAAACCTTATCACTTAGTTTGCTTATTATTGAAGTGTTTTGCTTTGCATAGAATTCAAAATCAGAAATAGAAAATATCTTTTGACCCTTTTTTGAGTCATCTTTATCTGCTTTAATCTTTTCTTTATTATTAATTTGATTATTTAACAACTCTTCTTCAACTGTTGGGTCATCACAAGAAAAAGCAAAAATGAAGACTCCTAACAAGACTATTAATCTTAATATATTTTTCATAATCGTAAAATTTTATTCTATTTAATATGAGCAAAATTGCTCGTTTATTATTTTTCATAATCCTACGAGGTTTGTTACCTTTGCAACAATTCCTCTGTTTGTATTTAATGGCTATGTCATAGTTGTTGATTTTAGGTTAAACATTTATTGAGGTAAGCATTTAATTTCATATCTTTAACGTCAATAAAATATACAAAAAATGGGAATTTTTAAAGGTCAAAACCTCATAGAGTTTACTGAACGTTTCAAAACCGATCAAGATTGCAGAG
>JAKITG010000195.1 GCA_021648195.1 Flavobacteriaceae bacterium
AATTTTAAACTCGTCTTTTGATTTTTAAACAGGACGCTTGGAATAACGGATTTTTTATCTTGTAATGTGAAATCAGCATGGCCGGAGGCTGGAACCACAAAATTGTAAATTTCACCAGTGATCCATATAAACGGATACGCATCTTCCAGAAGAAATTTTATTTCTCTGGTTAACTTTGAAACAGTGTAAATATGTTTTATCTTTTTTTTGGTCATCGTTAATTGTTTCTTTGTCCATAATGCAAAGTTTTTATTTATAAAACAAACCACGGGTTTAGACAATAAAATTTTTCATTTAGACACCAGATAAAATTAAATAAAAACCCAAGCCACATCTTATAAATAAAATGTTAGTACGGCATTGGTTTGGATGTATCATTTGTTGCCTTAGAAAATCACAATAAAGCCAACGTCCGATAATATATATTATGTAAACTTTTACTACGAATGTGCTTTATGTGGGCTAAATGGATCTTTACCCAATTGTAATCTTGAAATCTCCCTCTTCCGTGTTATATTAAATTTAACTTGATTAATAAACTTAACTCATACTTGGAGGAAAAAATGACATTAATTATTTGGCAAACATTAAGAAATACTCTCGTATCTTTTTTTATCTGCCTCTCATTACCTCTTTTTGCACAAAACAATAGTGCAAAAATACTTCTTAGTGAAACTTCCACTATAAAACTCCCGGGAAGACCAGGTTACTGCATTGGTGGTGGTAAAATATTGAATTCAAGTGGTGCGAAATTGTTTTCATTTTACTTTGAGATAAGTGGTTTCTCAACGAAGTTATCATATCGAGGCTATTCAAATTATGATTTTAACAAATTAAAATTTAAAATTGAAACATCAGATTGGAGACCTGAAAGTAGAGTAAATAATATAAAACTGCAAAACAAAAAGGTAATAGAACTTTCTCTACCCAGACCTGAAAATGTAAATTTTCTTAGTAAACGAGGTAAAAGTGAATTTATAAGTGTTTATGAAAATGATTATTTAGAAGTTTCTATCAGATTGATAAAAGCAACTGAAGGTAATTCAAAAAAACATTTTAATTCTTTAGAAATTGAAGTTATAGTTGAACAAACAAAATACTTAAGTTCAAATAAAACTGGTATTAAGACAAAATGCAAGCATTGTAATGGGGAAGGTAAAATTTGGTTTCCTGAGACACAAATAAAGTGCAATCGATGTGATGGTACTGGTAAAATACGTTATACAAGGCGTGGTGGTTTATATAAATGTGAACCTCCTATGGGAAGTTGCAATGGAACTGGTAAAATCACTGTTACCGCCCATTGGTCAAAATGTTTGGATTGTAATGGTGTTGGCACAATAATTAAATAATTTGAGTTACTTATTTACGAGGAGATAATAATGAAAAAGATTCTTTATGTAATACTATGTATATTTTTAAATAATAATTTATTCGGGCAAAATTTTTACTATTCTTTTGGAAATAATAATCCAATTGAATGGATTATGAGATTTGAAATAGTTGATTCAGAAACACATTCACCTATTCGAAATGCCAAATTATCAATATATGACAATCCAAGTGGTTATCAAATTGCGGAATTAGCAACTGACTCATATGGGGTGGCAATATTATTGGTAAAAAAAATTGGTTTATTTGGTAGTGGGAAAATAGAAATAATCGCTGAGAATCATAATCCTTGGCAAATAGAAACTTACCAATCACAGTTTTATAAAAAATATTCTAAAAGAATATTTTTTCCAGATACTGAAATTAATTGGACTGATTTAAATTCAATTCCTAGTGATAGATGGATTTGCGATAAAATTAAAAAGAAAAAATATGGTACTAGTAAAAGTAACAATTCAAGATATAATTATGGACCTGGTATTTTTGAATACAATATTGTTCTTGAACGAGTTCGGGGCTTTAATAGACGAAATCAATATAATCAAAATGACAATTATCAGAACCAACAAACACACAACGAATCTTTTACACTTAGTAAAGGTCAATCAAAAACTTATCAACTTACAAATACTAACGAATTTGAATTGGAGTTTATTGCAAAAAACAAGTTTATTGGTTCAAAAGGAGAAGATTATGTTAGCCTTGATTTAGTTTCTGGAACAAACAAAGTCACATTGCTTATGTTAAGAACTCCTGGGGGGTCAAATAAACAATGGCGTAAAATTTGGATTGAAGATTATAGTCGTTATGGAGTGTTAGATAACATAAAAGAAGGTCAAAGGTTTAGAATGAAAATTTTATACGAAAAAATTGATAGCAGAACTTCTAATATAAAATATTGGCTAAATGGTAGTTATGAAGGTTCAAAAAAAGTCCCTTTTTCTTTCGATAGTTTTCAAATTGTTTTTAGTGAGAAAGTTGGACAAAGTTTTTCTTTTAGTGAGGTTTCAATACAATAGTCTTTAAGACCAAATAAATAAGCATTAATTAGTTTATTAGATAACATGAGGATTTTAACATGAATGATCAAAGCGATATAATTGTCATAATTGCAATTGTTGTTATAATTATCTTTTTAGTTGTTAAGGGAATTAAGTCTATTAAGAATTCATTTTCAGGTAAAAGTTATTCAGACCAAGAAGTACACCAAGCAATAACCAATGTAAAAGCTAGTGAAATGGCGGATGGACCAGGAGATGGGATTAAAAACAAGAAAGGATTTAGACGGATTTTTTGGTTACTAATTGCTGCTATCCTTGCTTATTTATTGTTTTTCTCTCAACTATCAAATGAATTGTTCAAATAATTTCAGCACATAACCAGCGGCTCAAGAGCGACCGCCGTTATTCTGGGGCTTTTCAATTTTTAATGTGTATTTAAAATTGTAATTTTGTAAAAGTGATTTTAGTTGGCGAAATTGTTTTTCAATTAAAATTTAGGCGTATAAATTAAGTTATGGTTTGCAACGGCGGACGCCTTAGCCGCAAGCCGTCAGACCGTCTAAAAACCTGATAAAAGGTTTATAAATACTTATCTTAGAGTTGTCAATTCGAGGAATAAAATGCAGTATATAAAAGGCAAAAACAGAGAACAATTAGTCCTTTTTCCAACCAGT
>JAKITG010000196.1 GCA_021648195.1 Flavobacteriaceae bacterium
TTAGGGTTATGGATAAAGAATAATACATCTGGAATCATTTGGTGCTTATTGCATTTTAATATTTTTTGAATATTGCAACTACAAAATGCACGAACCAGCCAATATAGGCACATGTGGCGAAGTTAAGTTAGACAAATTATAAGCTTAATTCTTGAATAATTTTTTTATTCAATCGTATAAAATCATTATTTCCGACTTTCTCAGAAAGAGAAAGCCCTCGTTTAGCTGCAATTAAAGCTTCTTTATTCTTTTTTAAATCCTTGAGAATTAAAGCCTCTCGTGTTACTTGAAAAAATAAAGCGTTATCTGAACTGGTTGCTTTCTGAATATATTCTAATGCTTTATTTAAATCTATCTTAGTTTCGTGAAGATATAATGCCGCAAAAAAATAATCGAAACTATTTGGTCCAGCTAATGCTACCTCAATATTTTTTAATACTTTTTCTTTCTGATTTATTTGAATTGGAATCCTTAATGAACTATGTTCCCATTCTAAAATAAGAGAGGCACTATTTAATGTAATATCTTGAAAATGAATCTCAAAAGTTTCAATGTGAGAAGAAGTATTGTTTACAGGAACGATTAAAACGAGTAATGGCTCTTTTTTTATATATGTATTCCAATTTATGTCTTCATAAGGATACCAATTTAATTGCCACACATCCTTTTTAGGGATAGTCAAAATAGTATAATTTCCTTTTTCTAACTTGTTTTTATCGATAGAAACATCTGTAGAAAAAGTGATTTTCGTAGCATTATTGGCTCCTGTTCTCCAAAGTTCATTGTGAGGAAGAAGTCCATCTTTACCAAAAATAACACGTCCTCTTGTACTCGGTCGTGAATAATCTATAACGATTTTTGTAAGCCCAATGGTTTGCTCTATTTTGGTTGGTGGACTTAAACTAGGTGTTTTTAATTGAGCATTAACGCTCAATGAAAAAAAGACGGGTAATAATATAAATAATTTCATTTTTATAGATTTTTATTAAAATAAATTGATGGCGAAGTTCCCATCAGTTCTTTAAATGATTTGTTAAAAGTTGTTTTTGAGTTAAAGCCAGCTTCTTGAGCTAATCCAAAAAAAGTTAGTTGTTTTGCCCTTTCTGTTTTTGCTAAAAAGATAAATTCTTTAATTCTATAATAATTCACATACTCAAAAAAATTCACACCAATATTCTCATTAAGCAATCTAGCTAATTCTGGATTATTTATTCCAAGCATTTGAGCAAGTTCAGTTTTAAGAAGTTTATTGTTTAAATATGGTTTTTTAGATAGCATTAATTTATCCAATTGTATTTTTAATCTATCTAAATCATCTATACTTAATTTTGATTGCGTGTATTTTTGGTTTTTAATATCTGGTACAATGCGCAACACTTGTGGATTTATCATTCCGTAATAGGTAATAAAAAGAATGATGAAAGTTAGAATAATCCAAATATAAGGTCTTGCGTTTCGTTCTATCATTTCTAAGCCAAATAGACTGGTAAGATATAATGTTGTCCATATCAATAAACAGATTCCAACTAGTAATAAAAAATTAATAATAAAACGAGTATGTAACTCATAAGAAATTTCATTTTTCATTTGTTTAGAAAAATTTTGGATAAGTTTCCAGCTTAAAAACCAATATGTTATGTTAACAACTAGCCCAACTGCGTGACAAGCATAAATAGCACGCATCAATTCTCCAGAGTTGTTTCTCTCAATACTAACAGCATCCGTTGGAATAATAAAATACATCGTTATAAATATTGAGTATACTAAACTTGGCACATAATGAACCAAATTTTCATTCGAATAACGCCTCTTTTTTAATATTGAACGTATGAACAAATAGATTGTCGGACCAAATAATAAAGCAGAAAATTCTGAAAATGCAATGAGTCTAAAATCACTATTCCATACTCCAGCACTATGTAATACTTTACCTGATAAACCTATAAAAAGAGCTAGAATTAAAAACGCCATAAACCCATTGATATGCTTCCTTTTTCTCGATGAAAAAAGATAAACAAACAATAATAATAGGCTTTGAAAAAAGCCAAAATACACCAATTGATTTAAAAGTACTTGCATTAATAGTGCTGCTTTACAATTATTGTGTGAATTTAGTTAATTACAAATTGATGAACGTTTTTTAAAACCTCATAACTAGATAATGGATGTGCTTTTGCAAATGCTTCAAATTCTGATTTGTCTTGCCATTCAATAATCAAAAATAAATCAGGGTTATACGCATATCCTGTTGGGGAAGTTCCATCTTTTAATTGTATAATTATTTTACCGCCAAAGTCATTTATTTCTTTTTGCCACTTAGAATAAAAAGAGTTAAAACTCTCAGGTGATTTTTGCCAAAATGAGGTGGCTACATTATATTTTCTAGTGTCAACAGAAAATTGAGTATCTTCTTTCAGAACATAATAGGTAAGACCAAAATATTTCCATAGTTCTCTTCGTCTTTGGTGAAAATCAGGCACTTTTTTTGTGATAATAGACAAAAACGCTTCTCGTTTTTCTTTACTTTCCCACTTACCAATAACAAGACTTTCTGGTAAATGATTTCCAAGAGTAAGTTCTGTTGTCATAAAACCAAGTTGGGGTTGATACGTGTATTCAAAACCGATAGGGAAAATTATTTTTTTATACTGTTCGTATAATTCATTAGAATTTTCATTAATACTCAAAAGCATCACATCTAAAACTTCTCCTTTCTTGAAGTCAAAAGATTTTAAATGTTTTTGTGCATTGCCCTCTGAATAAATGAATAAAGAAAGTAATAATACTAAGGTAGATAATCTCATAATATAAAATTGTTTAATGTTAAAAAAGCAAAGAAACTTTTTTATATCTCACTTACCAAAATTTGCAACTAAGGTTTGGTACATAGACTGTATTTGTACTTTATAGATTGAATTTTGTAGGTGAGTCAAAATGTCTTATCCTAAAATATGGCTACAGATTAATACTTAATTTTTCACTATTTTGATACACCGAATTTGGAGTTTTATAATCCAAAGATAGGTGTAATCTTTCATTATTATATAATTTGATT
>JAKITG010000197.1 GCA_021648195.1 Flavobacteriaceae bacterium
TATCTATTACAAATTATCGAAAGTGATCTCAATTTTGTTAATGCCAACCAGAATTAGATGGAATATAATCGAAGCACCCTCAGAGGATCACAGTGGACAACTTAATTTATCGTTCATCTAAAAAAAAACAGGGGATGGCTAATTATAGCCTTTATGTCTGCAAGTTACATTTTTATTACTTATTTGAACTCACTAACAAAATGAAGTTTTACACTTTTGTATTTTTCTTGTGTCATTTGAATGGTAAAAGCAGAATCGGCTAAGAAAACCAATTGTCCCTTTTTATCTTTTGCCATATAGCGTTGCTTAACACGTTTAAATTCTTTAAATTCATAGCTATTATCATCTTCTGGTTCTACCCAACAAGCTTTGTGAACATTTAAATTTTCATAAGAACATTTTGCACCATACTCATGTTCTAATCGATATTGAATAACTTCAAATTGTAAGGCTCCAACCGTTCCAATTACTTTTCTGCCATTGATATCTAGTGTAAATAATTGCGCAACCCCTTCATCCATTAATTGATTCAAACCTTTTGCTAGTTGTTTAGATTTCATTGGGTCGGCATTATTTACATATCTAAAATGTTCGGGAGAGAAACTAGGAATTCCTTTAAACTCTAGTACTTCTCCTTCGGTTAAAGTATCGCCAATTTTAAAATTTCCTGTATCATGTAAACCTACAATATCTCCTGGAAAAGATTCGTCAACAATTTCTTTTTTTTCGGCAAAAAAAGCATTCGGACTTGAAAATTTCATTTTTTTGCCCATTTTTACATGTAAATAGTTAGTATTTCGTTTAAAAATACCTGAAACAATTTTTACAAAAGCCAATCTATCTCGATGTTTAGGATCCATATTGGCATGAATTTTAAATACAAATCCTGTAAATTTTTTCTCTTTAGAATCTACCAAACGCGTACTAGACATTTTAGGTTGTGGCGGTGGAGCAATTTGAACAAAACAATCTAATAATTCTTTTACTCCAAAATTATTTAATGCTGATCCAAAAAATACAGGCTGTAATTCACTATTTAAATAAGCTTCATTATCAAATTTTGGATAGACTTCCTCAATTAATTCTAATTCTTCTCTTAAGTTATTTGCCCATTTTCCACCAATAATTTTATCCAATTCAGGATTGTCAATATTGGTAAACTCAACACCTTCTGAAACGGTTTGTTTGGCATCTCCCGAAAAAAGATTTAATTTTTTATCCCAAATATTATAAATTCCTTTAAAATCATATCCCATACCAATAGGAAAGCTTAAAGGAACAACTTTTAGCTTTAACTTTTGCTCAATCTCATCCAATAAATCAAAGCCATCTTTACCTTCTCGATCTAATTTATTGATAAAAACAATGATTGGAATTTTACGCATTCTACAAACTTCAACTAATTTTTCAGTTTGCATTTCAACACCTTTGGCAACATCAACAACAACAATAACACTATCAACAGCAGTTAGGGTACGAAAAGTATCTTCTGCAAAATCTTTATGACCAGGCGTGTCTAATATGTTTATTTTTATGCCTTTATAGTTAAAAGCTAAAACAGAAGTCGCCACCGAAATACCACGTTGTTTCTCGATTTCCATAAAATCAGAAGTCGCACTTTTTTTAATTTTATTGTTTTTTACTGCCCCAGCTTCTTGAATTGCACCACCAAATAAAAGTAATTTTTCTGTTAAAGTGGTTTTACCAGCATCGGGGTGAGAAATGATACCAAATGTTCTTCTTCTTGCTATTTCTTCTAAAAAATTCATTCATTAAAATTAGTTCGCAAATATACTCAATGAGTTTAGGTTTTTGAATTTACTAAACAAATTTATTTTATATATCATATAAAACTCATCTAATACCTACATAGTGAAGCGACCTAATACCTTTTATCTAGCAACCTCAACTTCCATAAATACATCATTCAATGGCCATTCATCATTTCCAGTTTTTAGACTTACAATTTTATCTATGGTAGAAAATCCTGAAATTACCTCACCAAAAACAGTATGTTCTCCGTCTAAATGATGTCCGCCTTTTCTGTTTTGTATAATATAAAATTCAAATGGGTTTGATTTTTTATGAGGATTATTTTTCCAATCTCTAGCCGCAGCTAAGGCACCATATTTGTGTTTTCTATTCGTTTTAAATTCAGCTGGCATTTTATAATTTCTGTATTTATTTCTATATCGCATGGTTTTTATTCTTTCCGAATTTCCACCTTGGATAACAAAATCAGGAACAACGCGGTAAAAACAAGTAGAATCAAAGTATCCTATTTTAGAAAGGAATATGAAATTAGCTCTGTGTAGTGGAGTGTTTTCGTATAATTTTATCTTAATATTGCCCAATCGAGTTTTTAAAACCACTAATGTTTCTTTATTTTTATTACCATATTTAGTTAAAAACTGAACTACATTTTTAGTATCAATACTATCTGATTCTTTTTTGATAATCACTTTTTTTTTGACTTTTTCGTCAATATTTACATCATTATTATGAATAATTTCGAGTTTCTGATTCTCTTTATCGGATACCGTATTTTTTCCACAACTAATTAATAGCAAGATTAGTATTGGATAGATTAGAAGTTGTCTTAGCATTTGATAATTATTTCTGGGTTTTAAAAGTAATTAAAATAATGGACTTAAATATCTCACTTTTTTTGAAATAAGAGGCAAGAGATAGTATTAATTTTTTGACTGGAGTTGATTGTTTTATTATTTGTATATCATATAAAATATAATTCCGTTTCAATGAGCTATACCAGTTAATATCTGCCTATCGGATAGGTAAATAAAATTAGTCTTTTAAGTTTATAAAGTCAAGTTATAAATCCTCTGAAGAGAACCTATCAAAAATTATCAATTGAAGAGATTATTCATCTAAAATGATTTAGTTTGAAGTGTCAAATTAATATTTTGTAGATTTGTAATATGGTTGAAGAACAAGTAATTTTAGTTAATGAACAGGATAAACAAATAGGTTTGATGCCTAAAATGGAGGCGCATGAAAAGGCTATTTTACATCGAGCTTTCTCTGTGTTTATTTT
>JAKITG010000019.1 GCA_021648195.1 Flavobacteriaceae bacterium
GGAAATTTGCTGTTCGGTGGTACCGGTGGCGCAACGAACGACACGCTCAATTTTTGGACGATCGGGCTCAAGCCCTTCGCTGGCGAGGGTGCCAGGCAGCGCGCTGAGCAGGAGCTTGCACGGATCAGCCGGACCAACGCGCTGGAGCAGGCGTTCATCATGGAGAGCGGCAACCGGGCCGTGATCTGCATCGGCAAGGAAACAAGCCCGAGCAGCACCGAGGCCATCGCGCTCTTGGAACGAGTCCGCAAGGCGAGGGTCGATGGCGCTACGCCGTTTGCCAGGGCTTTCTATATCCCCCCCACCGGCCAGGCGCAGTCGAATCTTGATCTGCGATCGGCGCCGCGGACATTTGGGCCGACCGCGGTGTATTCGCTGCAAGTCGCGGCCTACGGCAGGGCCGACGGCAAAGCGCCCTCCGACCGAGATATCCGCGATGCAAGAAAGAAAGCGGAAGAAGCGGTCGATGAACTCCGGCGGCAGGGCGAGCTTGCCTTCTACTACCACGGCCCATCCATGAGCATGGTCACCGTGGGTGTCTTCTCGCACGATGACATCCAACAGGAAACGCTCAGCTACGAGATCAGAAACCTCATGGAGCGGTTCCCGCACAACCTCTTCAACGGCAAAGGGGTCAGACAAACCGTCACCACAACCGATGGCACGCGGCAGAAGATCTTGCAGGAGAGCTTCCCGGTGTTGATCCCGAAGCAGTAAATGCTTTTGCACTACCTGGCGGACAAATATTTATTACTTACGCATTATTTACTCGTTTGGAAAATCACGATCAACTCGCTGGAGTTTTAGGTCATGAAATTGGACATGTTGTAGGTAGGCATTCTGCCGCAAGAATTGCCAAACAAGATTTAACACAAGGTATTTTAACAGGTGTAATGGCAGGAACAGATGCTGGTGGTGCACAAATGGCAGCTATGGTTGCTAATGTAATTAACATGAAGTACGGAAGGAGCGATGAATTAGAAAGCGACAGATTAGGTGTGCAATTTATGCTTGATGCAGGCTATAACCCAGAAGCATTAATTGATGTGATGCGCATTTTAGAAGAAGCCTCTGGTGGAAAAAGTGCACCAGAATTTCAAAGTACACACCCAAGTCCAGAGAACAGAGTTGAAGAAATAAAAAGAGCGATTAAGGATTATCGCGGTATGTAGAATAAAAAAAAACCTTTTTTTGCGCAACTTTCAGCGCCTTTGTAAACCTTTATATTACAATTAAAAACTCAAACTAATGAAGAAATTATTAATTCTATTTTTTATTCCAATTTTAGCCTTATCACAACAAAAACGACTTAGTGAAAGTTTATTTGCTGAATATGAAACCTATAAAGAACCTAGTCTTACTCAAAGAGAATTCACACATAGTGATATTGAGCCATTAATTAAAAAACTAAAAACAGAAGAAGGGTTTAGCGTAAGAACTCTAGGTAAATCCATCCAAAATAGATCCATTTCGATGATTAGCATAGGGAGTGGTAAAACAAATATTTTACTTTGGTCGCAAATGCATGGTGATGAATCAACAGCTACAATGGCAATATTTGATATTTTTAATTATTTAAAAAAAAATAAAAAAATATTGAATGATATAACATTACATTTTATTCCGATGTTAAATCCAGATGGAGCTGAGGTTTTTAAACGAAGAAATGCTATTGGAATTGATCTTAATCGAGATGCTTTGCGTTTGCAAAGTCCAGAATCAAAAATATTAAAAGCAGCACGAGATAGCTTACAAGCCGATTTTGGTTTTAATTTACACGATCAAAGTAAGTACTATAATACCGAGAAAACCAATAAACCCGCAACAATTTCTTATTTAGCACCAGCGTATAATTATGCAAAAAGTATTAATAAAACACGTAAAAATGCTATGAAAATTATTATTCAAATGAATGATATCATTCAACAATACGCACCTGGACAAGTAGGTAGATATTCCGATGATTTTGAACCAAGAGCTTTTGGTGATAATATTCAAAAATGGGGAACAAGTACAATTTTAATTGAATCTGGCGGCTATAAAAATGACCCTGAAAAACAATTTATTCGCAAACTAAATTTTGTTTCTATACTCGCAGCAATTCAATCTATTTCAATAAAAAGTTATGAAAATATTTCAATAAAAAAGTATGATGAAATTCCTAAAAATGATCGTAAACTATTTGATGTAAAATTTACAAATATTGCGTTTACTTATCTTAGAAAAAACTATACTGTTGATTTGGGAATCAACACTAATAAAATTGAAAGTAATTCATATCAAACAGGTTTAATTATAGATAAAGGTGATCTATCAACTTATTATGGATATCAAACTATTGATGGAAAAGGTTTAACTTTTAATATTGGAAAAGCCTATCCTAAAATTTTATCAAATACAACCGATTTTGAAAAATTAAATTGTAAAGAATTATTACAACAAGGATATACATCGGTAGTTTTTGATTCTATTCCAGAGAATATAAATTTAACAAAACAGCCTATTAAAATTATGACAGTACAGGATGTGGTTATCAAAAGAGAAAATACCGTGCCCAATTCACCATTACAATTAGGAAGTAAGCCAACCTTTTTATTGACTAAAGGAGGTAAATTATTTTATGCAGTAATTGATGGTTTTGTATATGATTTTACAAAATAAAAGAACTAATTTATGCGCAAATATTATTTTTTAAAATTCATGTTTTTTGCTTTTTTATCTATTCAGTTATCAGCTCAAAATATTACAGGTAAAGTTATTAAACTTCAAAATTCACTTGAACTTTCTAATGTTCAAATCGTAAATGTAGAGAATAATATTTCGACAAATACGAATACAAAAGGAGGGTTTTTTCTTTCAAAATTGGGTACATACACTTTTTCTAAAGAAGGTTATATTTCTAAAACAATTACTATTTCCAACACCAAATTTAAGATTGTTGTATTAGAAACAGAGCCAGAAAGTTTGGATGAAATTCAAATTACAAGCACTAATTTTCATAGCCAGCTAAAAACAATATCTTCAGCTATTTCTGTTATCTCTGTCAAAGAAATTCAAAGTAATAACACCATAAATATAGCACCAATTATCAATGCTGTTCCTGGAGTTTTTATGCATAATGGTGCGCTCAATACAAATCGAATTACTATTCGAGGCATCGGTTCGAGAAACTTGTTTGGAACCAGTAAAATTAGAGCCTATTATCAAGATATTCAGCTTACAAATGGTTAGGGATAATCAAGTATAGAAGATCTTGACCTGAGTGCTTTGGGACGTATTGAAATTTTAAAAGGACCTTCATCAAGTATGTATGGCGCAGGTTTGGGTGGTACAATTCAATTAATTCCTAACAAAGGTGAGTTCAATAAAGTGGCTATAAAAGGAGGCTATACTTTGGGGTCGTTTGGTTTGCAAAAATATTTATTACAAGCAAATTTGGGAAACCAAACAAATTCAGCAAATATTATTTATTCTAATACCCATAGTGATGGCTATCGAGAGAATAATGAACTAGACAGAAAAATAATGACGATTGCAACAAATCATTTTTTGAATGATAAAAATCAACTCACATTTATTGGAAATTATATCGACTTAAAAGCATTTATTCCAAGTTCACTTAATGAAAACGACTATATAAATAATCCCACAAAAGCAGCTTTTATTTGGGAAAAAGCCAGAGGGTATGAAGATTATAAAAAAGGGTTATTCGGACTTTCATGGCAGCATGATTACAATGCTAAAACAAAACAAATCACAAGTGTATTCACTTCTTTTTTAGATTCTTACGAGCCAAGACCATTTAATATTTTAAAAGAAAAAACGAATGCAATCGGATTAAGAACTAGAATTTTATCTGATACAAAATTATTTGACAAATTTTTGCAATGGACAATAGGTGGTGAAATTTTTAGTGATAAAAATGCCTATCAAACCTATAAAAATCTGTATAAAGATTTCCCTTCAGAAGAAGGAAGTGTACAAGGTTATATATTGAGTGATTTTAAGGAAAATCGCACTTATTTTAATCTGTTTTTAGATTCTAAATATGAGATTTCTACAAAAACAATATTCTCTTTCGGGTTGAATTTCAACTATACTGTCTATAAATTGAATGATAATCTCACTTCAAATAATACTGATTTTTCGGGCGATTATAACTTTGGTTCGATTCTTTCTCCCAAACTTGGGCTAACACATCAAGTGAGTAGCAATATTATGGTTTATGGAACAATAAGTCATGGATTTTCTCCACCAACTTTAGAAGAAACACTCTTGCCCGATGGTTTAATTAATACTTCGATAAAGCCAGAAAGTGGATGGAATTATGAAATAGGTAGTCGAGGAAAAATATTTTATAACAAACTTTTCTTCGATCTTGCATTATATCGTATGAATGTAGAAAATTTATTGGTTGCAAGACGTACTGCAAGTGATGAATTTATAGGTATTAACGCAGGAAAAACACAATATAATGGTATGGAACTTACATTGAATTACGATATCATAAAATCAAAAAAAATAAAAATAGTCCATTCTAATTCTATAGTATATAACGATTTTAAATTCAAAGAGTTTATCGAAAAAAATAATGATTATTCAGGAAACCAATTAACAGGAGTACCAAAATTTACATTTTTTTCTCAGCTTAATTTCGAGTCTAATATAGGTTTTTATGCATTTATAAGTTATAATTATGTAGGTGAAATGCCTATGCGGGATGATAATTCTATTTATTCTGATAAATACCAGTTAATCAATACTAAAATAGGTTATAAATCATCAGAAAATAAAAAGTTTCAATTTGATTTATTTGTTGGAGTTAATAATGTTTTTGATGAAAAATATGCTTCCATGTTACTTATAAATGCGGGTAGTTTTGGAAACAAAGCACCAAGGTATTATTATCCAGGAGAACCCATAAATTATTATTCGGGTATAATTTTAAAATACACTTTTTAGAGTTTTCCTTATTTTTTTTCGTATTTTTATAAACCAATAAAACCGTTGCAAAAGCTGTTTTTACAAAAAAAATATGACGCTCAATAAAAATTTAATCCGCAGTAAACCTTTGTTTATAAGGACTTAAATTTTAATTTTGCTAATATAGCAACGGTCTTCAATTTCATTAAACTTTAATACATAATTTGAGTTAAATTCTAGACAAATGAAAAAAGTAAATATTTTTTTAGTAATTATTACAGTTATTTTGGTTTCTTGTAAAGATACTTTTTCCCAAGTAATTGACACAAATTCACCATTTAGTTTTAAGGTAGAAACTGTTGTTTCTGATTTAGAAATACCTTGGGGATTGGCTTTTTTGCCAGATGGATCTATACTCATTAGTGAACAAACAGGAGAATTAATTCATTTTAAAAATGGCAAAAAAACAGAAGTTCAAAATATACCTAAAATATATAATAAAAATCAAGGTGGATTATTAGATATTGAATTACACCCTAATTATGCTAAAAATGGGTGGATTTATTTTTCTATGTCTGCTAATCTTGAAAAAGATGGAAAAGGTGGAAGTACAGTCATAATGAGAGCGAAATTGGTTGACAATAAATTAGTCAAGCAAGAAATTTTATATAAATCAGGTCCCAATGTTAAAGCAGGATATCATTTTGGTTCGAGATTAGAGTTTGATAATGATGGGTACTTATATTTTTCTATTGGCGATCGAGGTAAACGCGATATTAATCCGCAAGATATAACAAAAGATAATGGTAAAATTTATCGAATCTATGATAACGGTAAAATTCCAACAGATAATCCTTTTTATAATAATGAGGGTGCTAAAAAAGCAATTTATTCTTACGGACATAGAAATCCTCAAGGTATGGCACTTCATCCAGTAACGGGAAAAATTTGGACTCATGAACATGGGCCAAAAGGTGGTGATGAAATCAATATTATTAATGCAGGAAAAAATTACGGTTGGCCAAAAATCACGTATGGAATTAATTATGATGGAACGACAATTACTGATAACACTTCACTTCCAGGAATGGAACAACCATTACATTATTGGGTTCCTTCAATTGCGCCAAGCGGAATGACTTTTGTTACAAGCGACAAATATCCTAATTGGAAAGATAATCTTTTGGTGGGTTCATTAAAATTTCAATACCTCAATCGTTGTGTACTTAAAAACGGAAAAGTAGTTAAAGAAGAAAAATTACTAGAAGGAATGGGGCGTGTACGAACTGTACACCAAGCCCCAGATGGCTATATTTATGTTGCTATTGAACAGTTGGGAATTGTTAAAATTGTACCAGAATAGGATTGATAAGCAATGAAAGAAGGAATTAAGACCGTTGCTATATTGAGCAAAATTAAGATTTAAAGCTTTTTTACTTCGAATTATAAAATTTGTCATTTAATAAATTGAATCATTTTTTGCTTAGATGATGTAAAAAAGAATACTAAGAAATGTTTTTGATAATATCTGTATTCGTTTTTTTATCAAAAATGAAAAAAAGCATCTTCTAAATGCTCAATTTTAGTTTTATTTTCTGTTTTTATAATTCCAATTACATCAAAGCGCACTTCAACATCTAAATCTTTTGAAATAACATATTCATCAATTGCTTTTAAAAGAAGGTTAATTTTTTTTTGTTTTATAAAATCTTGAGGATCTCCAAAATAATCTGTAGAGCGAGTTTTAACTTCGATAATAGCAAGTATATTTTCTTTTTGAGCAATAATATCAACTTCAGCTTTTTGAAACCTCCAATTTCTTTCTTTGATTTGATATCCATTTTTAATCAAAAAATTGACTGCTAATTGCTCTCCTAATTCGCCAAGTTCATTGTGTTTTGCCAAAATATTGAAATTTGATTCTTTTATCTAAAACTTATTTTTGATCTTTTTTTGGTAACTTTTAAATTGACATACTCTCCTAAAATTAAGGCTCTATTATCATCAACATGTCCAGCTTGAAAGTTAAAAATAACTGGAAAATCAGTTCCTTCAACGGCTTCTAAAATTATTTCTTCTAAGGTTTTACCAAACTTATCTCCTTCTTCCTTTTTAAGTCGGAAATCTCCTACAATCAAACCCTTACATTTTTCAAAATAACCTGCTCTTTTTAAACTAATCATCATTCTATCAATATGATATAATGCTTCTCCAACATCTTCAATAAACAAAATTTTATGATCCATTTTTAAAGAAATATCAGATCCTAACATACTATACAATATAGAAAGATTACCTCCAACCAATTGTCCCAAACCTTCTCCTTCTCTATTGTATTTTGAAGATGGTAATTTATATGTCAATTTTTTTCCAAATAAAGTATTGCGTAACGAAAGTATAGAAACTCTTTGAACGGGATTCTCCAAATCTAATGTTAAAGGCATCTGACCATGAATAGTTTGATACCCCAATTGATGAATTTTATTATGTAAAACTGTAATATCTGAATATCCAATAATCCATTTCGGATGGTCTAAAAATTTTGTAAAATCTAAATCATCAACAATTCTTACCGAACCATAACCTCCTCTTGCACACCAAATTGCCTTAATACTTGGATTGTCTAAAGCTTTTTGTAAATCTTCTAACCGCTCTTGATCTGTTCCAGCAAAAGTGTTGTTCTGCGAAAGCATGTGATTTCCAAAAAAAACAACCAAACCCCAATAGTTTGCCAATTCAATTCCTTGGTCAACAGCTGTTCTATTATTTACTTTTCCTGCTGGAGATAAAATGATAATTGTATCTCCTCTCTTTAAATGAGGAGGTTTTACTAAATCACGTGTAATTGGTTTTACAACATTAGTTTGGGAAAAAACTGTAATAGAAAAATTAATAAAAAATATTAAACAAATGGTTTTTAAAATGAATCTTGGAGACATGTTTTCAATTTTAGACTGCTAAATTACTTTTTTTTTAAAATAAACTGTCATGTTTACCCTTTTCCTTACTTTTGTATTCTTAAATTTATTTCATGCAAAACCCAAAGAGATTTACCATAACTGCTGCCTTACCATATACTAATGGTCCTGTTCATATTGGTCATTTAGCAGGCGTTTATGTGCCAGCAGATATTTACGCACGTTATTTACGGTTAAATAATAAAGATGTACTATTTGTTTGTGGATCTGATGAACATGGGGTTCCTATTACTATCAAAGCAAAAAAAGAAGGAATAACACCACAAGAAGTAGTTGATAAATACCATGAGATTATAAAAAAATCTTTTAAGGATTTTGGAATAACTTTTGATAATTATTCACGCACTTCTGCGAAGATACACCATAATACTGCTTCAGAGTTTTTTAAAAAATTGTATGAAGATGGTAAATTTATAGAGGAAACGAATCAACAATTATATGATAAAGAAGCTAATCAATTTTTAGCGGATAGATTTATTGTAGGTACTTGCCCAAAATGTGGGTTTGAAGAAAGTTATGGTGATCAATGTGAAAATTGTGGAACGAGTCATAATGCTACAGATTTAATCAATCCAAAATCAGCAATTACAGGAAATAAACCTTCTTTAAAAGAAACCAAACACTGGTATTTACCATTAAACGAGTATGAAAATTGGCTAAAAGATTGGATCTTAGAAGGACATAAAAAAGATTGGAAATCTAATGTTTACGGACAAGTAAAATCATGGGTTGATGATGGACTACGCCCAAGAGCAGTAACAAGAGATTTAGATTGGGGAATTCCTGTACCTGTAAAAGGAGGCGAAGGGAAAGTATTGTATGTTTGGTTTGATGCACCTATTGGCTATATCTCTGCTTCCAAAGAATGGGCAAAGCAAGAAGGAAAAGATTGGAAACCTTATTGGAAAGATACCGATACAAAATTGGTTCATTTTATAGGTAAAGATAATATTGTTTTCCACTGTATTATTTTTCCTGCCATGCTAAAAGCTGAAGGGACTTATATTTTACCCGATAATGTTCCTGCTAATGAATTTTTGAATTTAGAAAATGATAAAATTTCCACCTCAAAAAATTGGGCGGTTTGGTTGCATGAATATTTAGTCGATTTCCCTAATCAACAAGATGTTTTACGTTATACGCTTACTGCCAATGCCCCAGAAAGCAAAGACAATAATTTTACTTGGAAAGATTTTCAAGCGAGAAATAATAATGAACTGGTTGCTATTTTTGGAAACTTTATCAATCGTGTGGTGGTTTTAACCAATAAATATTACCAAGGAATTGTTCCTAAATCTAATGAATTGACGGCAATTGATAAACAAACTTTAGAAAAATTGAATCAATTTCCTGAAATTATTTCAAGTTCTATTGAACGGTATCGTTTTAGAGAAGCTTTATCAGAATTAATGAACTTGGCTCGATTAGGAAATAAATATTTAGCCGATGAAGAGCCGTGGAAACAAATTAAAACAAACCCTGAACGTGTAGAAACCATTATGAATGTTGCCCTGCAAATTGCTACAGGTTTATCTGTTTTATGCGAACCTTTCTTGCCTTTTACTTCTAAAAAATTAAAGACAATGCTTTGTCTTTCGGTGCTTGATGCGAAATCTTTTACTTGGAAGGATGTCAGTTCAATAAAAACACTCCTCCCTTCTGGTCACCAAGTTAATAAAGCCGAATTATTATTTGCTAAAATTGAAGATGCAGAAATTCAAAAACAATTAAACAAATTAGAAGCCTCTAAAAAGGCAAACGAAATTGTAAATCAAACTTTAGAACCTCAAAAAGAAACCATTGAATTTAATGATTTTACCAAATTAGATATTAGAATAGGCACTATTCTAGAAGCAATAAAAATTCCTAAAACTAAAAAACTACTGCAACTCAAGGTAGATGTCGGTATAGACACCCGAACCATTGTAAGTGGTATTGCAGAAAGTTTTTCTCCAACAGAAATTATCGGACAAAAAGTAACTGTACTCTGTAATTTAGCACCAAGAAAACTACGAGGTGTTGAAAGTCAAGGTATGATATTAATGACCGAAACTCCTGAAGGGAAATTGGTTTTTGTAGAACCTGAGCAACCTGTTGCTAATGGCATTCAGGTGAGTTAATTTATAAACCTGTAAACATTCCGCTAAATAGTTTACAGTATTATTATTCTAAATTTCACTATCTACTATCGCTATAAACCGAGTACTAAAATGCTCCTATTCACAAACCAACCTCCCAAAAAAAAGAAATTCAAAATACCATAGAATTATTCAATGAAAATTGTACCATTCCATTTATTTCTTGTTTCCTAAAAAAAACGAAAAAAGATTGTTTATGATAGTAATTTATCAGAATTCAATAACTTTGGCAAACGATATAAATCTATGCCAGAAACAAATAGAATAGAATATAAGCGAGAACTAAATGATAAATTAGAAAAAGAGATTGTCGCTTTTTTAAATTATCGTGAAGGTGGATTTATTTATATAGGCGTAGATGATTCAGAAAATATTCTTGGTGTTAAAAGTTCTGATGCTGTACAATTAAAAATTAAAGACCGAATAAAAAATAATATTCTACCATCTTGTTTAGGTTTATTTGATGTGATTAATGAAAAGAGAGAAGATGAAAATATTATCAAAATTACTATTGCAAGTGGTTCTGAAAAGCCTTATTATATTAAAAAACAAGGAATGACCGAAAGAGGTTGTTTTATACGAATTGGTTCTTCATCTGAACAAATGCCTATTCGTATGATTGAAGAACTATTTTCTAAACGTACCAGAAATTCATTAGGTAAAATTAAATCGCATAAACAAGACCTAATATTTGAACAACTGAAAATTTATTATAATGAAACTGATTATAATCTAACTAAAAAATTTGCTTCAAATCTTGAACTTTTAACAGAAGCTGGAGATTACAACTATGTGGGATATTTATTGAACGACAAGAATAATACTTCAATAAAATTTGCTAAATATTATACTAAAAATAGAGTAAATTTAATTGAAAGTAATGAATATGGATACTGCTCACTAATTAAAGCAACAAAACAAATACTTGATAAATTAGAATTAGAAAATAAAACTTTAACAGAAATAACTTCAAAAGAACGTAGAGAAAAACGTATGTGGAACCCTATTGCTATTCGTGAAGCTGTCATAAATGCTATTGTTCATAATGATTATTCAAAAGAAATACCTCCTAAATTTGAAATATTTCCAGATCGATTAGAAATTACCTCTGCTGGTAGTTTACCAGAAGGTTTAGATGAAAAGGAATTTTTTGAAGGATATTCTGTACCTCGTAACAAAGAAATTATGCGAGTTTTTAAAGATTTAGAAATGGTAGAGCATTTAGGCTCTGGTGTACCTCGTATTTTAGAATCGTATCATAAAGATTGTTTTACGTTTAGCAATAATTTTATAAGAATGAGTTTTCCTGTACCAAAAGGAATTGATACTACTCCTTTGCATAAAGTTGAATTAATTAGCGTTACCGAGGTTGATAATAAAGGTGGTCAAATGGGTGGTCAAATAGGTGGTCAAATGGGTGGTCAAATTGAAATAACAAAAAGACAAAAAGAAATATTAAAAATGATAAAAGAAAACAGTAAAATAAGTAGAAGTAATATTTCTATAAAATTGGGAATAAATGAATCCGCTGTACAAAAACATTTAACTACTTTAAAAAATAAAGGTGCAATTAAGAGAATTGGAAGCACAAGAGGTTTCTGGAAAGTGCTTTAATTAGTAATATCATTTAATTTATAAAAAATAATGCTCCAATTCATAAAATCACAAACCCATCTCCCAGAAAAAGGAATTCAAAACACCATAGAATTACTCAACGAAGATTGTACCATTCCATTTATTTCTCGTTATCGAAAAGAAAAAACAGGTAACTTAGATGAGGTTCAAATTGGAGATATTGTTAAATTTAAAGAAATCTACCAAACACTAGAAAAACGAAAAATAGCTATTCTTAAAATACTAGAAGAACAGCATATTTTAACCGAAGAATTAAAACTCAAAGTTCAAAAAGCTTCGAATATTATTACTTTAGAAGATATTTATCTTCCCTATAAGAAAAAACGAAAAACTAAGGCAGAAACTGCTCGAAATAATGGACTAGAGCCTTTGGCGAAAATTATTATGAGTCAAAATGCAAATGATATAGAATCTATTGCTTATAAATATACAAATAACAAAGTAACTACTACTGAAAAAGCATTAGAGGGAGCACGTCATATTATTGCTGAATGGATTAATGAACGTACAGATATTCGTAATAATATTCGGCATCAATTAGAATGTTATGCAACGATTAACACCAAGGTTATAAAAGCCAAAATTGACGCCTCAACTACGCTCAGTACAAGTTTTGAGAAAGCACAAAAATTTGCAGCTTATTTTGATTGGAGTGAATCTTTAAACCGAATTCCATCACACCGTTTATTGGCTATTTTACGAGCAGAAAAAGAAGGTTTTATTCGGGTAAAAATTGAAATTGACAATCAAAAAGCAATTTCAAAAATTAAAGATAAAATTATTCGTTCTCATAACGATTGTACCGAACAAATAGAACTAGCCATTCAAGATACTTACAAACGATTACTATTCCCTGCCTTGTCAAATGAAGCATTATCTATTGCCAAAGAAAAAGCTGATGATGCAGCAATTACTGTTTTTGCAAAAAATTTAAAACAATTATTATTAGGTTCCCCTTTAGGTGAAAAAAGAATTTTAGCTATAGATCCAGGTTTTAGATCGGGGTGTAAATTAGTTTGTTTAAATAAACAAGGTGATTTAATTCATAACGAAACCATTTATCCGCATGCGCCACAAAACAAATCTATTGAAGCTATTAAAAAAATTAACTCACTAAGCGATGCGCATAAAATTGAAGCTATTGCTATTGGAAATGGTACTGCATCAAGAGAAACTGAATACTTAATTCGTAAAATTCATTTTAAAAACTCTATTGAAATTTTTGTAGTAAGTGAAGCTGGCGCTTCAATTTACTCAGCTTCTAAAATTGCTCGTGATGAATTTCCTAATTACGATGTTACTGTTCGTGGAGCTGTTTCTATTGGTAGAAGATTAGCAAACCCTTTAGCCGAATTGGTGAAAATTGATGCAAAATCTATTGGCGTTGGACAGTATCAACACGATGTAGATCAAACCAAATTGAAAAATTCTTTAGATACAGTTGTAGAAAGTTGTGTAAATACTATAGGTGTAAATATCAATACAGCAAGTGAATCTTTATTGAGTTATGTTTCTGGAATTGGCTCAAAAATTGCAAAAAATATTATCAATTATAGAAATGAATATGGTGCTTTTTCTTCTAGAACTGAAATTAAAAAAGTACCCCGCTTAGGCGGAAAAGCTTTTGAACAAGCTGCTGGTTTTTTACGAATTAAAAATGCTAAAAATCCATTAGACGATTCTGCAGTGCATCCAGAAAGTTATAAATTGGTAACTAAAATGGCTAAGGATATTCAAAAAAAAGTATCTGATTTAATAGGTAATAAAGAGTTACTCCAAAAAATTAAATTAGAAAAATATTGTATTGATTCCGTTGGATTACCTACTTTAAAAGACATTGTTAATGAGCTAGAAAAGCCTGGTTTAGACCCTCGTTCTACTGCAAAAGTTTTTACATTCAATCAAAATGTAAAAACTATTACTGATTTACGTGAAGGTCAATTATTACCTGGCATCATCAATAATATTACTAACTTTGGCTGTTTTGTCGATATCGGAATTAAAGAAAGTGGCTTGGTACACATTTCTAATTTATCAAACACATTTGTAAAAGATGTAAATGAAATTGTAAATTTACACCAACAGGTAATTGTAAAGGTATTGCAAGTGGATGTAGCAAGAAAACGAGTTCAATTATCTATGAACTATAAATAATTATTATATTATGAAATTCATTCTTGCTCCCGATAAATACAAAGGCTCTTTAACAGGAATAGAATTTTGCAATGCTGTTGAAGAAGGAATAAAATCAGTTCTTCCAAAAGCTGAAATTGTAAAAATGCCTTTAGCTGATGGAGGCGATGGAACTATTGATATTTTAAACTACCACTTAAAAGGAGAAATCATTAAAATAAAAGTAAATGACCCTTTGTTTAGGTCAATAGAAGCTCCTTATCTATTAAGTAAATCTTCGCAAACTGCATTTATTGAAATGGCCCAAGCTTCAGGAATGCATCTCTTATCTAAAGAAGAACAAAATTGTTTTCATACAACAAGTTATGGCACAGGAGAACTTATACACGATGCCATAAAAAAAGGAGTAAAAACTATTGTTTTAGGAATTGGAGGAAGTGCTACCAATGATTGCGGAATAGGAATGGCAAGTGCATTGGGTTATAAATTTATTGATAAAAATGGGAAAGAAATCAATCCTATTGGGAAAAATTTATTGAAAATACATAAAATTGATGCTTCAAATGTAATAGGAAAATTAAAAACAATCAATTTTAAAATAGCCAGTGATGTTACCAATCCACTATATGGAAAAAATGGTGCAGCATTTATTTATGCACCTCAAAAAGGAGCAAATACTCATGAAATAAAATTATTAAATCAAGGTTTAGAAAATATCGCAAATATTATATTCAATCAATTTAATATTAACGTTCAAAAAATAGAAGGTTCTGGTGCCGCTGGAGGAATGGGTGCTGGAGGAATTGCTTTTTTAAACGCCAACCTTCTTCTAGGCATTGAATTGATAAAAGAACTTATTGATTTTGATAACAAAATTAAAGACGCTGATTGGGTTATTACTGGAGAAGGTAAATTAGACCAACAAACTTTTTCAGGAAAGACAATTCAAGGTGTAATGACTTCTGCAAAAAAATATAATATTCCAGTTGCTGCATTTTGTGGAAGTATCTCTTTATTAAAAAAAGAGCAAAGTGATTTAGGTATTTCTTATGTAAGTTCTATTATAGAAAAAGCAAAAAACTTAGATGATGCTATTGCAAATAGCTATAAATATCTTAAAATTATTTCTACAGAATTTGGAGAAAAAATAAGTTAATCTTATTTTTTATAACCAATTCTTTGTCTTGGTTTTTGATTCTCTTTCCTTTCAACAAGTTCGTCTAAATAAGAAAATACCAATTAACTTCTTCGATTTATAGCTTTAAATTTAAACTATCTGTTAATGTTTTTCGCATTTTAGTAAATACCCTAATAATTTGAATATTAACTTTTATGGCTGTCGGACTATTTAATACACTCGATAACATAGCAACTCCTTGTTCTGTAAAAACAAAAGGAACATAATGTAACCCCATTTTATTGGAAGAATTGGAGGTGTCAAATTGGCACCTCCAATTTTCAAACTCTTCTTTTGTAAGTTCAAACTTAAAATCATTTGGGAAACGCTCTATATTTCTGCGTACTTGCCTTTTTAAATTTTTAGTATCTATTCGCTAAATCTCTATCTAACATTACTTTTTGATTTCTTATCAAATATATTTTTCTAGCAATAATCTCATCCAGAATTTTAATTTATTGGCTCATACAAAATGTTATTTTATACTCATAAGGTGACTATTTTCAATATGACTAGAGTCACCTTATCAGTAAAGAGTAAACTACCTCGGGGCAAGCCCACTAGGCATTTAAAAGAAATTCATTTTTTACATTTCGACGCAAGCGTCGGAGTATTAAGCCTTCCGGAATTTCGGGAGTGGGAATAAATTTCTAACTTTTCGTTCCTAAAAAAAGTATTTCATTACAAACCACTTCAGTAATATATTTTTTATTTCCTTTTTCATCTTCCCAAGATCGAGAAGTTAATTTACCCTCAATAGCAACTTCTTTTCCTTTTTCTAAAAACATTTCAACTAATTCGGCGGTCTTATTCCAAGCAACAACATTATGCCATTGTGTATCGGTAATCTTTTCACCTTTAGCATTTTTATACATTTCATTTGTTGCAATAGAAAATTTTGCCATTTTTTTTCCAGATTCTAAAGTTTTGATTTCTGGGTTCATTCCTAAATTTCCAATTAACTGTACTTTGTTTCTTAAACTATTCATGATTTTTAAATTTATGCCTATTCTAAATAGACTGATTAATAATAATTTTATTTTTAAACAATTGATGTTTCCATTCAACACTGCAAATGTGAGGAGAGAACAAAAAAAGATTCGGTTGTTAATCATTTACTTTCGATTGTAATTGAATGTAGTCGTTTACGTTTGATTAATAAGTGAATAAACTACCTCAACCCATGGGTACGAAGTATTGAATAGAAATTTCCTTTTTATTTCGACCCAAGGGTCGGAGGATTAACCCAAAAAATGATTAAACAAAAATTTGTGCTTATAAATTTCGTTCAGTGCAAGACAGGAAAGTAAGTACATTTGGCTGATTTCTAAGCAGAACATCACTTTTAATAAGTACTTGAAACTGATGAAAATTAACATTACATTTTATTTAGACATAACCTTATTTTCTACCAAAGTTGCTCAAAAAGCAGTGAAAAACGCAATTAAAATGATATTAGAACTAGACATTCTGAAAAAAATTCGTAATTCAAATAATTTTTATATATTTGCAAGTGATTACTCACTAATAATGACAAATAAAAAAGAAAAAATATTAAAAAGTGCTTTAGAGCTGTTTGCCAATGAAGGAGTTAATGCAACTTCAACGAATAAAATAGCAAAAAATGCAAATGTTTCTGAAGGACTAATATTTAAGCACTTTAAGAACAAAAAAGGTCTTTTGGATGCAATTATGGCAAATGCAGAAGAAAAGGCAACTTTATTATTTGCCAATATATTGCAACAAAAAGAAGCGAAATCAGTCATTAAAAAAACAATAGAATTACCTTTTTTAATTAAAAAATCGGAATACAATTATTGGAAGTTGCAGTTTAAACTTAAATGGGAACAAGAATATAATAACCCAAAAAAAATGCAGCCATTAATAGATAAACTAAGCTGGGCATTTTCTGAACTAAACTATGAAAACCCAGAATTGGAAGCACAACTTATGAATCAAATATTAAATGCTATTTCCGCCGAAATACTTAAAGGAAATTTCAACAACGCTAATCAATTCAAACAATTTTTAAGCAATAAATATTCAGTATAAAAAAAAATTAATCAAAAATAAAAGTAAGTACTCACTAATTTAAAACTAAACAATGAAAAAAACAGCATTAATTACAGGAGCAAGTAGCGGAATAGAGTTAAACGCCTTAAAAGAAGGCGAAAATAAAATTTACTTTAATAGTGATGGCAAAAAATTAGCTGGACTATTGTATTTACCCAACAAATTCAATAATAGCATTAAAACACCAGCATTGGTAGTAACACGACCTGCAAGTGGCGTAAAAGAACAAACAGCAGGATTATACGCCAAGGAGTTGGCGAAAAGAGGATTTATAACATTAGCTTTTGACCCAAAAGGTTATGGTGAAAGTGAGGGACGAATACGTGTAGAAGATGCTTATAGTATTATATCTGACACAAGAAACGCAGTTACTTATTTAGCGAGTTTGAACTATGTTGATACAAATAATATTTTTAATGTTGGTATTTGTTTAGGGAGTGCCTATGCTACGGTTGCCAATATTGAAGATGAAAGAATAAAAGCGACAGCAACAATTAGTCCTATTCTAACCAACCCTGAAGATATGGCAAAAACTTATGGAAGTAAATTTATACTATCAACTATGCTTTATAGTATGAAACCTATAACAGCATTACTCAACATTTTTGGCATACAATTATATTTGCCCTTGGCACCAATTAAATGGTCAGACAAAATATATCCGACAACAAAAATGCAACATTTGGCCTTAGAGTATTATAGTCCAGGAGCTCCTGGTGACGTACCAACTTGGAAAAATAAAGTTAACTATTACAAAAGTGAAACAATAGCAGTAGAATTTAATCCATTTACATATCTTGAAAAGTATAACGAAAAACCAAAACCGTACTTTATGGCTTATGCTACAGGTGGTTCTCGACCAGAAAAGTTAAAAGAATTTTTTGATAAAATAGATACAGAAAATAAAGAATTGATGATAATTCCCAATGCCCATCATTTTGACCTATATCACAAGCCTGAACACGTAAATAAAATTTCAAATGGGATAGCCAATTTTTTTACTAAAATTAAGAAATAAATAAAATACAAGAAATTAAATAAAATGAAAACTATGGAACTTATACAATACACATCTGAATGGGTAAAAGGAGAAGTAAATCAAGGAAAAATATTGATTATTCTTGGAGTGATTTTACTCATTGCAAGTGTTTTTATTTTTAAAGGCACAAACGATATTCTTAGAGGAATGTTAATTCCCTTTGGCTTAATACTACTTATATTTTTGGGATATGGAGCATATCAAACATTTGGACAACAAAGTCATTTAACGAAAGTAACAGAATCATATAAGGAAAATACTAAAAATACAATTCAAAAAGAATATGAATTTGCGCAAAAAGGCGACAAGTCTTATACTAGTTTAAAACCAATTTGGGCTTTATTGATTGTTGTTTCAGTAGCCTTATATTTTATAGTTTCTAAAGATTATTCTAAAGGTTTAGCAATGGGCTTAATGCTGTTATTCTTAACTATATTGATTCTTGATTCTGTAATGCATTACAGATTAAAAACATACCTAAAAGGAATAACTGAAATTAGACTAGAATAGAGTATCATCGAGTAGGTAAAGGGGAATCTCACCCCTAAACCTCTCACAGAACCGTACGTGACAGTCTCCCATCATACGGCTCTTCAAGACCCAAACCTCGTGTGTATCCCACGAAATCTGTTACGATTAACCA
>JAKITG010000020.1 GCA_021648195.1 Flavobacteriaceae bacterium
TTCCTCTATCTCCAAATCCTGGAGCAATAATAATACCATGAAGTTCTTTAAGTTTGGTGCTAACATTTCTTTTATTTAATTCTTCTGAGTGAATAGAATGGATATTAACCTTCACTCTATTTTGAGCACCAGCTTGTCCTATCGCTTCAAGAATTGATTTATATGCATCTTGTAATTCTACATATTTTCCAATCAACCCAATTTCAATTGCTTCTTTTGGATTGTTAAATTTATGTAAAAAATCGTTCCATCTTTCAAGTTTTGGGGTTTGATTACAAGTAAGTTTAAGTTTTTGTAAAACAACTTTATCCAAACCTTCTTTGAGCATTAAATTGGGTACATCATATATAGTTTTAGCATCAATAGATTCAATGATAGCCTCTTTTCTAACATTGCAAAATAGTGCTAATTTTTCTTTGATGCTATCATTTAGGTGATGTTCCGTTCTGCAAACTAATACATCTGGACTTAAACCACTTTGCATAAGTTCTTTTACAGAGTGCTGTGTAGGCTTTGTTTTTAATTCTTTAGCAGCAGCTAAGTATGGAACTAAAGTTAGGTGAATTACAATGGCATTCTCATTTCCTAAATCCCATTTTAATTGACGTAAAGCTTCAATATAAGGCAAAGATTCAATATCTCCAACAGTTCCACCAATTTCAGTAATAACAATATCGTATTTACCTGTTTCACCTAGTAGTCTTATACGATTTTTAATTTCATCGGTAATATGAGGTATGATTTGTACAGTTTTTCCTAAATAATCACCTCTACGTTCTTTATTAATAACGGTTTGGTAAATTCTTCCAGTAGTAACATTATTGGCTTGTGAGGTAGGCGTGTTTAGAAATCGTTCATAATGACCTAAATCTAAATCGGTTTCGGCACCATCTTCAGTTACATAACATTCACCATGTTCATACGGGTTTAATGTTCCAGGGTCAATATTAATATACGGATCTAGTTTTTGAATGGTTACAGAAAAACCACTAGATTGGAGTAATTTAGCTAATGAAGCTGCAATAATTCCTTTGCCAAGAGATGATGTAACTCCTCCTGTTACGAAAATATATTTTGTGTTTGGCATTGTAGTTTAGGTTTGTGCAAAATTACAAAGTCTGATAACTTTGACAAGAAAAAGTGTTTTTATTTTTCAAAAAAAACTACTTATTAAATAAGTTAATGGTGGATGATGATTTCATTTAACACAAAAAACTCCTCAAGGTATTATCTCGAAGATTATTTGTTTTAATAAACTGTATTGTTTGTTAAGCGTTTAATTTATCTAAATCAGATAAATCTACTACAATATCAAGGTCATTTGTTTGATCAAGATGTGCTGGTATATATTTCTCAGATGATACACAACTGGTTGTACCTCCACAAGAAAACATTGCACTTGAAACGATGATAATTACTGCAATAAGAGCTATTTTTTTCATACTTATTTTTTAAATTAATCTTTTAAAAATGTTATTGTTATTAGCTTACAACGTATTTTAATATAATTTATTTTATGTAACTAGTTTATTTAAAGTGTATTCAATAAGTTTTTCAACAGTTTTATATGGATCATTACTAAAAGTTCGATTAATTCTGTTTGCAATGATTGCATTCATAGAAACAGCGTGATGTCCTAATAATTTTGATAAACCATAAATAGCTGATGTTTCCATTTCTAGATTGGTTATTTTCATACCCTTAAAATTAAAACTGTCAATTTTATTATTCAATTTTGGATCTTGAATAGGAATTCTTAAAATTCGACCTTGAGGTCCATAAAATCCGATAGCTGTAGCTGTAATACCTAAAAAAACCTTATCGGAAATTATTTTTTTTTCCAACACGCTACTATTCTTTACAATATATGGTCTTGATTTTCGAGAATTATAATTTGCATGTTCAATAAAGGCGTCTTCCATTTCTCTTTCGAGGATGTGTTGACAATCATAGGCATGAAGCATTCCGTCTAAACCGAGTCCATATTTAGTCAAAACAAAACTATCAACAGGAATATCACTTTGTAATGATCCTGAAGTTCCTATTCTAACAATATTTAATTGTGTATGTTCCTTTTTAATAGTTCGGGTATGAAGGTTAATATTTACTAAAGCATCTAATTCGTTAATTACAATGTCAATATTATCTGGACCAATTCCTGTAGAGATAACAGTAAATTTTTTATTTTTAAAAGTTCCAGTTATTGTTTTAAATTCTCTTTTTTGGATTTCAAATTCTATCGAATCAAAATATTTGGCAACTTTAGCAACTCGATTTTGATCACCAACAAGAATAATATTTGTTGTAATATTTTCAGGTTTTAAATGCAAATGATAAACACTTCCGTCAGGATTTAAGATTAATTCGGAAGGAGCTATTTTATTCATGGTTTGTAAGTTGAATTGTAGGTTTGTTTAAATGTTTATGTTTTCAATAAGTGAGGAGCTATCCTCCAACTCTTTTTATGTGATATCCTTTTTTTTGTAGGATTTGCATAATTTTATCTCTATAATTTCCTTGAATGATAATCTCGCCATCTTTTGTACTTCCTCCAACACCACATTTAGTTTTTAAAAGTTTAGCAAGTACTTTTAAATTGGATTCACTTCCTTGAAATCCAGTAATAATAGTTACCGTTTTTCCACCTCTACCTTTGTTAGAAAAATGTGCTTCTAAATATTGCTCAGTTGTTGCAGGAGTTTTTTGATCTTTATCTGCGAAAGCGGAGAAATCTTCATTATTATTAGTAGAAAAAACAAATCCTCCTAAATCGGATAAACTATTTAATTTCTTTTTAGCCATTGTGTCGTTTCCAAATTTTGTTTAATACCAAATTAAACATATAATGTTGCATAAAATAATATCTATTTTATTTTACGACATCAAATATTTAAATTGGTATAAGATGGGTTTTAAAAATTCATTCACATCAATCTACATTTCGGGGTTATAACTTTTTATGGACAATATAAATTTTTGAAACACTATCAATATAATGTAAGAAAATTCAGAGTAGTATATAGAAAGCTATAAAAACCCTTTGGGAACAAATATAACAAATAATATGCTTTGTTGATTTAAAATATATATAACAAGAATAGGAGGCAATTAATTAAATTTTATGGAAATTAAAAGGAGCAGAATTTCCAATTATTTTTTAATACGTTTCCATGCAAAAAGAATTAAAGCTAGTGATTCAAAAGTTAGTCCGATAGCAATAAATATCATTGCTTGTTCCCATTTAAAAAACGTACCAATAGCTCCAATAATGATTAAAAACAAGCCAAAAGTAAAAAGTGAAGTTATTTTTTTAGTCATAATGTTTTATAAAAGTCCGAGTTCTTTTAATCTTTCATTTAAATATTCTCCAGCAGTAATATCGGTATATTGTTTCGGATTATTTTTATCAATACATTCTGGCAAACAATTTAAAAGCATATTGCTTTTTGGATGTGTAAAAAACGGAATAGAAAAGCGAGATTTGCTCCAATCTTTTTTTGGTGGATTGACAACTCTATGAATAGTTGATTGTAATTTATTGTTGGTCAATCGTTGCAACATGTCGCCTACATTTATTACCAATTGTTCGGGTAATGCAGTTACAGCAATCCACTCTCCTTGTTTGTTTTTCACTTCCAATCCCGATGCTGATGCTCCCATTAAAAGTGTAATTAAGTTGATATCACCATGTTCGGCTGCACGAACAGCACCTTTTGGTTTCCCTATAATTGGCGGATAATGAATAGGGCGTAAAATACTATTTCCATTGATTATATAGTTATCAAAATAAAACTCATCCAAACCAATATAGATAGCTAATGCACGCAAAACATAAATGGCTGTTTTTTCAAGATTTCGAAAAGCTTCCATTCCAATTTTATTAAAATTTATAATTTCGGAAACATGAATATTATTAGGATAGGTTTTTGCCAATGAGTCGTCATTTTTTACTTCTTGACCAAAATGCCAAAATTCTTTTAAATCACCTACTTTTCTTCCTTTTGCTGATTCTTTTCCAAAAGAAGTATATCCTCTTTGCCCCGCTAAACCTTCAATTTCGTAGTTATTTTTTATTTCGTTGGGTAGGTAAAAAAAATCTTTAACTTCTTTATATAAGTTTTCGGTTAATTGATCTTCTAAGAAGTGACCTTTTAAGGCTACAAAACCAATTTCTTCGTATGCTTTACCAATTTCTTGGATAAATTTTTCTTTTCTTGAATTGTCGTTAGATAAGAAATCAGTTAAATCTACACTTGGAATATTTTTCATTATTAAAAATTTAATATGGTTTTTTATACAATGGAATTAAATAAGAAATGGTATAATTAAAGCTAAAACCATTATTATTTAAAAATACTTTAGTAAAGCCAGGAATATATAAGTTCTTAAAATTTTCAGGTTCTTTTGATGAGATTAGTTTATTAGTTCTAATGGAGAATCCTAAATAAACATTATGCAAAACTTCAACTTTTAAACCTACAACAAATTCTAGCCATTGCGCACTTAAATTGTCAAAGCTTTGAGAATCTGAAATAATTAGAGTAGGTATGAATGGATCGGCATTAACAGAATACTGGTTTAAAGTTTGCTCAAATGTACCAAAAGCATATCGTACACCTACGTACAACATGTTTTCCATTCCTATTAAATTTTTATAAGCATTATAATCTGCTCCTAGTTTTAAATATCCACCATTGGTAGTGAAATTAAGATAGTCTTCTTGATTCGTGCTTTTATTATATCCAAATTCGCCAGCAATATAAAAACGTTTGGTAATTCTATAATCACCAACAAATTCTAGTCCCGTTTTTTCATCATCAAAAAAAGAAAGTATAGGATTGAGGAGGTCAATACCAACTCTTAGCCCGTATCGATCTTTCTGTTTTACAGTATCAATTTCTTTTTTTTGTGAAAACAAAGAGAAAGAAATGACAAAGAATAATATGCTAATGGAATATTTTAACATGCGCTGAAATTTCGTTTAAAATATTTTGTTCATCATCAATTATTTCGATGGAATTTATCCAATTATTAGTAACAGATGCTATGGGTATTTCTGTGTTGTGAAATAATGTTTTATAACCACATGATCTAGAAATAAATTCATCTATTCGAGTATAAGTTAAGTCAAAGGTATCTACATGTTCAACAGTAGTTTCATCATCTAAAATTTCGGTTATTGTTAAGGTGTATTTAGTGATATCTTCGGTTGTTTTTATAGGAATAGCGATAGAATCAGTTGTTTCATTTTGATAATCACCATCAATACCTTCAATCTGTATTTTTAATTTCAATGCTTTTTTAAATTCGGAAGGGTCATTCTTATCGTAAAAACGAATAATAAGTTTTGGAGTGATGGGGTCAATACAGATATCATCTCTTTCGCAAGCTGTAAAAAGTACGATGAGTATGATAAAGAATGTAATATGTTTTTTCATTAAAATTTGTTTTGTTTGTTGCTTGTCAGTAATAGTTATAAACTTTTTATAATGCTTTGTTATAGCTCAAAAACATATTTAATTTTGTTTAATTTCCTTTATAACATGAATTAAACAAATCAATGTTTCTCCAAAAGTACAACATTTTCTACATGATGCGTTTGCGGAAACATATCTATAGCTTGTGATTTAACAATGGTATAATAATCTTTCATTAAAGCCAAATCTCTAGCTTGCGTAGCCGAATTACAACTTACATAAACAATACGTTGTGGTAAAATATTTAAAATTTGTTCAATTACTTTTTTGTGCATTCCGTCTCTTGGTGGATCGGTAATAATAACATTTGGAATGCCATTTTGAGTAATAAATTCTTGTGTAAAAACTTTAGCCATATCGCCAACGAAGAATTCTGTATTGTCAATATTATTATTTTTTGCATTGATTTTTGCATCAGAAATCGCTTCTGGAACCGATTCTATACCCACCACTTTTTTTGTTTTTTTTGCAACAAATTGAGCGATAGTTCCAGTACCCGTATATAAATCATATACAATTTCATTGCCAGTTAAATTGGCAAAATCTCTTATAATTTTATATAATTCGTATGCTTGCGCAGAATTTGTTTGATAAAAAGATTTGGCACTGATTTTAAATAGCAAACCTTCCATTTTTTCAACAATATGGTCTTTTCCTTTAAAAACAATTACTTCTTGATCGTAAATTGTGTCATTCCCTTTATTGTTGATTACATATTGTAATGAAGTGATTTGTGGAAATTTTTCCGCCACATAATTTAATAATAGTTCACGTTTCTCTTTGTTATCTTCAAAAAATTGAACCATTACCATAATTTCGCCAGTAGAAACAATACGAATCATTAATGTACGCAATAAGCCGTGTTGATTTCTAGGGTTGAAAAATGAGATATTATTTTCAGTTGCAAAATTTCTTATTGAATTTCTTATATCATTTGAAGGATCTTCTTGTAAATGACATTTGTCAATATCCAAAATTTTATCCCACATTCGTGGAATATGAAATCCACACGCATTTTTATTGTCGTATTCTTTTCCGCTTTCTATTTCTTCATAAGTTAGCCATCGTGAATCGGAAAAAGAAAATTCCATTTTATTGCGATAAAAATAAATCTCTTTACAGCCCAAAATTGGAGTAATTTTTGGTAAATCTAGATGTCCAATTCTAATTAAATTATTGGTAACTTCTTTTTGTTTGTATGCTAGTTGTTCTTCATATTTCATGTTTTGCCATTTGCAACCACCACAAACCCCAAAATAATCACAAACGGGTTTAGTTCTTTTATCCGAAAATTTATGAATTTTAATAGCTTTTCCTTCAAAATAGGATTTCCTTTTTCTACCTGTTTGAACATCAATAATATCGCCAGGCACAACATTTGATAAGAAAATAACTCTTCCATCAGGCGCCTTTGCAACCGATTTACCTTTGGCAGCAGTATCAATTACTTCAATGTTTTCAAATAAATAAGATTTCTTTTTTCTAGACATATAGCAAAAGTAAATTATTTTTACGGTTTAATAAAGAGGTTTGTGTCTCTATGTTGTTAAAGGAAGATTATGTGTTTTATATTTTTCACGCAGATATTGCAGATTACCGCAGAAATTTTTTATTTTCACTTCTTATCAGCGTTTTTTTATCAGCGTAATCAGTGAGTGATTTAATAATTTGTTACTATAAGTCTATAATATTTAGTTATTAATTTTGTAGTTTTAAAGAGTATGGAAAATAAAGTGCAACAGAAAATAATTCATGTAGATATGGATGCTTTTTACGCTTCTGTAGAGCAAATGGATAATCCTGATTTACAGGGAAAACCTGTTGCTGTAGGTGGAGGAGGAGAAAGGGGAGTTGTTTCTGCAGCGAGTTATGAGGCACGTAAATTTGGAGTTCGATCTGCCATGAGCGGATTTATAGCAAGAAAAAATTGTCCGCATCTTATTTTTGTAAAGCCTCGTTTTTCTAGATATAAAGAAATTTCGCAACAAATTAGAAAAATATTTTTTGATTATACCCATTTGGTAGAGCCTCTTTCTTTAGATGAAGCTTATTTAGATGTTACCATCAATACCAGAAATAATCCATCAGCATCATTAATTGCCAAAGAAATTAGACAAAGAATTTTTGATGAAGTAGGTTTGCGAGCATCTGCAGGAATTTCTGTAAATAAATTTATTGCGAAAATAGCTTCTGATATTAATAAACCTAATGGACAAAAAACAATTGCCCCCGAAGAAGTAATTTCATTTTTAGAAGAATTACCTATTGAAAAATTTTACGGAATTGGAAAAGTGACTGCTGTAAAAATGTATAATTTAGGAATCTTTACAGGGAAAGATTTAAAGGAGAAATCTCTAGAGTTTTTAACTGAAAAATTTAAAAGTTCGGGAGCTTATTATTACCAGGTGGTAAGAGGCAATCATACGAGTGAAGTCAAACCCAATCGCATTCGAAAATCAGTTGCAGCAGAACATACTTTTGTGAAAAATTTGACTTCCGAAATATATATGTTAGAACAACTAGAAAAGATCTCTGAAGAACTAGAAAACAGACTAATCAAGTCAAAAGTTGCAGGGAAAACAGTAACATTAAAAATAAAATATAGCGACTTTACCTTACAAACTCGAAGTAAAACATTAGCCTATTTTGTAAAAGAGAAGGCTATTTTATTAGAAACGGTTAAAGGTTTATTATATCAAGAAAAAATGAAAAATTCGGTAAGATTATTGGGTATTTCGGTTACTAATTTAAATATAAATACAAAAAAAATAGAAAAAGTGATTGATGTACAATTGAAATTTGATTTTTAATCGCAGGGCGATAGCCAAAAAGGGTTTAATACCAAATTAATCATAAAATAAGTCAAATAAATCGTTTCTTTTTCACTTAATTTTCGTTAAAAAATAAACTATAATAAAGACTATATTTTATTTTTTAAATAGGTGTTTTAGCCAGAGGTTGGACAGGCTGTGATGTGCTTCGCAATTCAAAAAACAAAGATAAGAAATAAGATGTGAAGCAATTTTAATATAAAAATTACGAGCAAATTGTTTCTTATCTTTGTTTCTACAAGGTTTTTTTAGAACTTTTCTTATACTTCACAAAATTTTCTTGCATTATCTCGATAGTGTTTTAAAAATTTTGGCTAGTCTAAGAAAAGTTTTAATCCCGAAACCTCGGGATTGATGCGAATGAGTTTCTAGAACCTACCTTAATTTTTTCTCAAAAAGAGCAAACCCATTTTCAACCATCCAGCAATAAAAAGTAAACCGCCCAAAGGCGTAATAAACCAAATAGATTTCGGATTAATATCACCAACAGTAATTGCGAAAATTGAACCCGAAAAAAAGAGTATTCCAGTCAAAAATAAATAGCTAATCCAATGCTTATCTTTAGTTGTAAAACTTGAATAAGTATTTACAAAAAGAAGAACAATTACATGATACATCATATAGCGTACTCCCGTTTCAAAACTCTTTAAAGTTTTGATATCAAGTTTTTCTTTTAAAGCGTGAGCACCAAAAGCACCTAATACTATGGCTAATAATCCTAAAAATGCGGTGAGAGATAATATATTTTTCATTAAAAAAATTGAAATTAATTAGATAGCAAATTTACCCTTTTATTTGTACTTTTGGATTCAATTATTATCTTAAATCCATGCTTTGTAGTAGAATGCTTTTGCAGATTTAAGGTATTATTATAAAATTATGAGAAAAGTTTTAATTATTGGAGCAGGAAGATCATCATCATCATTAGTAAAATATTTACTAGAAAAATCTGATGTCGAAAATTTAAAAATAATTATTGTTGATATCGTATTAGAGAATGCTCAAAAGTTGGCTAAAAATCATATTAATGCAACAATATTTGAATTGGATATATTTGATATTGATTCTCGAAAAGCAGTAATAATGAATTCAGACATTGTAATTTCCATGCTACCTGCGAGATTTCATATTGAAGTTGCAAAGGATTGCGTGGAATATAGAAAGAGTTTAGTTACTGCTTCGTATGTTTCAAAAGAGTTGATGGCATTAAATAAAGAAGTTGTTGCCAAAGGTTTAATTTTTATGAATGAAATTGGTGTTGATCCAGGTATTGATCATATGAGCGCTATGCAAGTAATTGATAGAATTAAAAATCAAGGTGGCAAAATGATTCTTTTTGAATCTTTTACTGGCGGATTAGTAGCTCCCGAAAGTGATAATAATTTATGGAATTATAAATTCACTTGGAATCCTAGAAATGTTGTACTTGCTGGTCAAGGTGGTGTAGCAAAATTTATTCAGGAAGGGAAATATAAATACATTCCATATCACAAATTATTTAGAAGAACTGAGCTTTTAACTATTAAAGATTACGGAAAATTTGAAGCCATGGCGAATAGAGATTCTTTAAAGTATAGGGAGATTTATGGATTAGAAGATGTGCTAACCATGTATAGAGGTACAATACGTAGAGTTGGATTTACACGGGCTTGGAATGTTTTTGTCCAATTAGGCATGACCGACGATTCTTTTATTATGGAAGGTTCCGAAAATATGAGCTATCGTGATTTTACCAATTCATTTTTAGCGTATAGTCTGCATGATTCTGTAGAATTAAAATTACGCCATTACCTAAAAATAGATCAAGATGATACTTTATGGAGTAAATTAATAGAATTGGATATTTTTAATGCCGATAAGAAAATTGGGTTAAAAGATGCGACACCCGCTCAAATGTTACAGCAAATTTTATTGAAAAGTTGGACTTTAGATAAAGATGATAAAGATATGATTGTGATGTATCATAAGTTTGGTTATGAATTAGATGGAAAGAAAAAACAAATAGAGTCAAATATGGTCGTAATTGGCGAAGATCAAGCCTATACAGCGATGGCAAAAACAGTTGGTTTACCTGTTGCCATTGCTGCAATAAAAATATTAAATGGCGAAATAAAAACTCCAGGAGTACAATTACCCATACGTAAAGAAGTTTACGAACCCATTTTAAAAGAACTAGAGAATTATGGAATTCATTTTAAAGAAAAAGAAGTGCCTTATTTAGGGTATAATTCTTTTAATTTTGGAGCTTAGTATATTTTTTTAAAAAAGAATAAAATGGTATAATTTATGTTTATCCTTATGTTATGAGAAAATTATTGTTTTTATCATTATTATTTGTTGGTTGTGTTAGTGTTAAATACACCTATACTTTCGATCATAAAGCTATAGACTTTAGTAAAGGAAAATGGGTATTGAACAAAACATTTGAGGTTGATAAGAGTTCTATGATGGATGAAATTGCATTCGATCATTTTGAAAAAATCTTGGGAGATTCTTTATTTGGAATAGATGAGGTTGTAAATACAGGTTCAGGTATTATGAATCCAAGCGTTCCTTATAAACCTACTATAAATGAATTAAAAGAAATTCAAAAGGGTACAGGTTGTGATTATTTAATAAATATTAAAGGAACTATTGTTAGAGATGATATAGGTATATATGGAACTCACAATCCAATATCATTTAAAAGTAGAATTGCGAAAGTAGATATTATCATATATAATCTTAACACTTTGGAATTGATATCGCATACTACAGAAACTGGTACGGTAGAGCGTACATTAAGAAAAGAAGATTCCATTACTATATCTATTCCAAGTGTAGAATCGATTAAAAGGCAAGCTCTTCTAAAATTAATAAAGAAATATAAAAGGAATAAAATCTGATGTTCTCAAATTGAAAAATATCACAAGAATTATTATATTCTTGCGATATTTTTATTCTCTATCTCTTAGAGATATTAAAACCTAGGTTTACTTGAATCATAAATGGAAAAAATCCTGCATTCCCTAATGTGTCAAAATAATATTGAGGACCAATATCAAAAAGTAAACGAAATTTACCATAAGAACGTTGTATCCCCCAAGTAGGTCCAATAGCAAAGTCAATGCTGTCTGTTCTTTCAATGCTGCCAGAAATTGAATTTCCTCTACTGATTGCACGAAATGAAAGAAAATTTCCAGAATTAAAGGAAATTGATTTACCTTTATCGACTCTCTTGTTTCTATTATAAATGTACTTATATTGGATATCTATAAAAGGAGTAATAATATATGTAAATTCATTTTTATTTGACAAGGTTAAGCCTCTATATGCACCGCTTAAGCCAATACCAATACCAGTTGATAATATTGATTTCTTGCCAATAGCCCATTCATAATCTAAGCTAGGGTTTAAAATATTTATTACGAAGTTGTTTTTAGTTTCCTCAATTGAGTTTTCAGTTTGTGCATAACAATTATAGCTAAAAAAGTAAATTGTTAGAGTAATAATAAAATATTTCATATTAAATAAAGTTAAAAATTAGATATTTTAATCGGTTTTTGCTCCAGTAATTCTTTTTCCTTTCCATACCCCATTCCTCAATGCTGCTCCATATATATCAACTACTGCTACATCATATTTTTTGGCGTTAAATTGATCAAAAAATAATTTAAATAAATTATTTTCACCTGTATAAGATAATAAAAAATTGAAGTCAAACCTGTAAGTTTCCATTTCTTTATCTCTTGCAATTCGATTTTTCACCAACATTTCAGTTTTATTAGGAAATATTTTTACAACATTTATTCTCACTTTATTATTATCAACATCATTTTGTAAATTTAGAGCTTTTGGTAAGCTTTTGGCTGCTGCTTTTAATAGAGATTCGATAGCTTTATTTACATCTCCAAGGTCTGTATTAATATTAATATCTATTGGTTTTATAATATTATCGTAACTATTCACATAGGGCTTTTATTTTAGTGCCATATTGTGCTTGTTGTACAAGTCCTTCTGGAAAATTAGATTCATTTTCCTTGCCACAATTTGTACACGTTTTCTTTACTGTTCTATGCTCTGTAACGTGTATTTTTATTTGTGGTAAATCAAAAATCTGTCTCGCCTTTATATTGCCTTGGGTTAAAAGTTCTTCGCCACAACAATTACAATTTTTAATGTCGTGAAAAATAATTTTATCTGGAGTGTCTATCTTTTTTAATTGATGTCCTTTGTGTCCTTTTTGACCTCCAATTTTATTGTTCGATTTTTTTCGTAAACTCTTGGTTTTTCTGTTTGGGTCTTGTGATGGTGGAATACTACTGTTTCCACTGTTTTTAGGATTTTCGTATTTAGAGAGTTTGTCTTCTAATTCTTTTACACGTTTACGCAACTCTAAATTCTCTTTTTTGAGAGCTTCAAAGTTCTTTAATAATTGTTGTAAAATAATTTTATCTAGCACAAATTAATTTTTGATTACACAAAAATCAATAGTTTTGTGTTGATAAAAAAACAATGAACCGGCTAAATGTTAAATAGTTATCAACGCTGTTGATAAAAGCGATGTTTTTTTTAAAACCTCAAAAAAATTGTTAATAGAGTAATGATTTTTAACAACTCAAAAGAGCACAAATTTTAAATTTCTAAATTTGTGGGTGAATAGTTACAAAATCTTCTACTTTTTTTTTGATTAAAATACCCTAATTTTTAATATGTATTTTTTGCTATCTTTGGAATCTAACTAATCTAATATTTTTTTAAAATGACATCTACTACTGGAATTATTCTTGCATTTTCTCTAATAATTATTATGTTTGGAATGGGTTTGTCATTAAAAATTACTGATTTTAAGAGGGTAATAATTTACCCAAAAGCTATTTTTATTGGACTGATTAGTCAAATGATTATATTACCATTAATTGGTTATCTAATTGCAGTAAATTTTAATTTGTCACCTACAATTGCAATTGGAATAATGCTTTTAGTTGCATGTCCAGGAGGTGCAACATCAAACTTACTCACGCATTTAGCTAAAGGAGATTTGGCGTTATCTGTTTCCCTAACTGCCATTTCAAGTTTGCTGTCAATCATTACTATACCTATTATTGTGCAATTTGCTTTAGGTCATTTCGCCGATCAAAGTCAGGCAATAAATATTGATGGCATTACTATGGTTAAACAACTATTTATTATTATAATTATTCCTGTAGGCATTGGAATGTTGATTAAGCAGAAATTTTCAGCTTTTGCAAATAAAATGGAAAAACCTGTAAAAATTGCTTCAGCCATTATCTTTATTTTAGTAATAATTGGAGTTGTTTTTAGTGTTAAAGATGTTTTTATGGATTATTTAAGAGAAGCAGGCTTGCTTGCTATTTTACTAAATATAACAACCATGACAATAGGTTTTTTATTAGCAATATTATTTAAACTCACTAAATATCAGTCTATTAGTATTTCAATTGAAACAGGGATTCAAAATGGTACTTTGGCAATTACATTAGCAACAATAGCTTTAAACAATACCGAATACTCAATTTTTCCAGCAATTTATGGTTTGTTGATGTTCTTTACAGCAGCAATTATTATTTTTATGAGAAAGTCTTTAGGCGTAAAATAAAAAGGTTAAATTTTCAAATAAAAACCCTCCACTAAACTTTTATAAGCTTCAGTATAAATATGACGTTCAATTTCAATAATTAATTCATCTTTTCTTGGTTGGGTTTGAGTAAAACTTAATTGTAATAAAGTTCTTTTAAAGTTAGAATGACTATTGCCTTTAACTCTCGTTATTTTTTGTGGAAATAAATTATTATTAACAGCCAATTTTAAAAAATTGACTTCTTCCTGATAAGGAATAATAAAAGCACAGTTTCCTGTTTTTGATAGTAATTTTGCTGTAGCTTGAAGTAAGTTGGGAAAATTTAAACTTTCGGTATGTCTTGCCAAGGCTCTGTTTTGTTCTAATTTTTTGTATGTATTGTTAAAAAATGGAGGATTTGAAACAATTAAATCATAAGTGTCATCAATTTCATTAGCAAACTCTTCAAGAGAAGCATGATAACAAAATAATCGATCTCCCCAATCACTACTTTCAAAATTTCCTACAGCTTGTTCAAAAGCATTGGGTTCAATTTCTACAGCATCAATCGTTTCGCAAAAACTTCGTTGTGCCAATTGTAAGGCAATTAATCCAGTACCCGTTCCGATATCTAAAATACTTGTTGGATTTTGATATAAATCTACCCAAGCACCTAATAAAACTCCATCTGTACCAACTTTCATGGCAGTTTTGTTTTGGTGTATGGTAAATTGTTTAAAGTGGAAAGGTTCTATGCTCATTACTACAATGCTTTTAGATTTTGATGGATTTAATTGTTTTATTTTCAAATTAAAACTACTAGCTACAACTGAATACTACAAACTAAAAAAGGCTAGCTCAATTAGCGTTCATTTCAATTAAACCTTCGGGAGTTTCAACAATTACCTTTTTATTTTTCCGATCTATTTTTTTAATAAAATCATCAATCATCGGAATCAAAGTTTCAGAATCTTCTTTTTTAATTACAAATAAAGGTTGCGCAGTAGCATCATTTATAGAAATAATTTCACCAACAATACCAAAATTGATGTCTTCTAAAGTAAAGCCGATAACTTCATGGTAGTAGAATTTATTACCAGTTAATTTTGGGAGTAAAGAAAAAGGCAGATACACATCTGATTTTAATATGGCATCAGCATCTTTTTCAGAATAGACATCTTCAAATTGTACGCGTAGTTGATTGCCTTTTTGCAATAAACTATTTTCAATAAAAAAAGGAATAAAATTCTTACCTAAGTCAACAAAAACAGCATCCATATTTTGGTATAGTTCAGGTTGATCGGTGTCTAGTTTTATAATCACCTCTCCTTTAAAACTATATTTTCTAACAATTTTACCGAGATAAAAGCAATCTTTCTTTTCCATAATTTTAAAATGGTTTAATGCAAATTTATGATTTAATTGAAAACAAAAAAAACCTGATAATAATTTATCAGGTTTTAAAAATTTGAATAAATAAGATTGACTTATTTTTCTTCTTCTTTTGTTTTTTCAGCTGGAGCTTCCTCTGTAGTTTTCGTTTCAGGAGTTTCTTCTGTTTCCGCTTTTGGGGCTTCTTCAGTTTTTGCTTCTATTGTTTCTTCTACTTTCGCACTTACATCTTCTTTTGCTTCTTCAACTGCCTCATCAATAGTTTGAGGAGTGTCATTTTCAGGAGCCTCTTTTGCTTTTGTAGCCGCTACTTCAGCAGCCTTAGCATCTGCTTCAGCTTTTATAGCTTCATTTTCAGCTTCAGCAACAGCAGCTTTACGGTTTGTATTTACTTCTTTCTCGGTTTCTAAAATTTTTGCTTTTGCACTATCGCTAGCTTTTGTTAATTTATTTTCTTTGTCAGTTATTTTATTTTCTTTTTCTGTTACCCAAGCTTGAAATTTTTCTTCAGCTTGCTCTTCAGTTAAAGCACCTTTTTTAACACCACCTAACAAGTGATTTTTTAACATTACACCTTTATAAGATAGTATTGCTCTTGCAGTATCTGTTGGTTGTGCACCATTTTGTAACCACTTTACAGTTGCATCAATATCTAAATCAATAACTGCTGGGTTTAAGTTAGGATTATATGTTCCTAATTTTTCTAATGATTTTCCATCACGTTTAGAGCGACCATCGGCAGCAACTACCCAATAAAATGGTTTACCTTTTTTTCCGTGTCTCTGTAATCTAATTTTTACTGGCATATTTTGTTAAATTTTAAGGTTCTCGACCTTTGTTATTAATGAGGCGCAAAATTAATAAATATTTTTAATAATGAAAGGTTTATATGAAGTTTTATCTAAAATTAAATTAAATTTCTTAAAAGTATAAATTTATGTATTTAGGTCTAAAATAAAAACAATAAAACAGAAGGCTTAGACAAGCTTATATTGTTTACCTTTGGCAGGTAAACCTAAATTTTAATTTAATGAAAAATTACCTATTTCTTGTCGTTTTTATTTGCTATGTAAGTGTTTTAGAAGCTCAAGAGAAACCTCATTCTCATGCATCAAGTCGAAAAATAGAATTTCCAGATATTGATGGATTTAAAACTTTAGTTTCTGATTTTCATCAACACACTGTTTTTTCAGATGGTAATGTTTGGCCTAGTATTAGAGTACAAGAAGCTTTAAGAGATGGTTTAGATGTAATTTCAATGACAGAACATTTAGAATATCTGCCACATAAAAACGACATACCACATAAAGATAGAAATAGAGCACATGATATTGCTTTAAAAGAAGCCGAAAATCATGATTTAATTGTTGTTCGAGGCTCTGAAATTACAAGGTCAATGCCTCCAGGTCATTCGAATGCTATTTTTATTGATGATGCTAATAAACTATTAATTGACAACCCTATGAGTGTTTTCAAAGAAGCTAAAAATCAAGGTGCATTTGTTTTTTGGAATCATCCTAACTGGATAGCTCAAGTAGAAGATGGTGTTGCAAAGCTCACAAAAATGCATAAAAAATTACTAAAAAATGATTTGTTGCACGGGATTGAAGTTGTAAACGACAAAACATATTCTGATGAAGCCTTACAAATTGCTTTAGATAATGATTTGACGATTATAGGTGCTTCAGATATTCATGGTTTGATAGATTGGGCCTTTGAAATTCCTAAAGGAGGTCACCGTCCAGTTACTTTAGTTTTTGCCAAAGAGAAAACAGAAAGCAGTGTGAAAGAAGCATTGTTTGAAAAGCGCACTGTTGTATATTTTAATGATTTATTAATAGGGAGGAAAGAGTATTTAATTCCGCTAATAAATGCGTCATTAAATGTTATAGAAGCAAAATATATTGAAAAATCTACAGTATTATCTGTAACAATTAAAAATGATAGTGATGTAGATTATCTACTCAAAAATCTATCTAAATTTACTTTTCATAACCATAGTGATATAGTTACTTTAAAATCACATGAATCAACAACTATTAATATAAAAACAATAGAAAAATTATCTACATTAGATATTTCTTTTAAAGTATTGAATGGGATATTAGCTCCAAAAATAAATCCAGATATTTCTTTTAAAATTAATATAGATGGGTTCTAAAAATTCATCTCTTTACTCCCGTCTTTTTTTATTTTTTAAATAGGTATTTCCGCCAAATCTTGTTTGCCTTTTGGCGGAGGTAGACAGGTTATTATATACTTCGAAATTCAAAAAATAATTTGAAGTAAAAAATCTTTAAATATTAATTTTGCTCAATATTGTAGCAGTCTTCTAATGTTATAAACATTTTGAATTATATGTTAATAAATACAAACCTAACTATAGGTTGAGAAATGATTGAAACTCCTATTTTTAACCTTTCAAATCTCACAAAATTTTACGATAATAAATGTATTTAATCTTTGATACAGAAACTACTGGTTTACCAAAAAAATGGAATGCTCCAATTACCGATACTAATAATTGGCCAAGGTGTATTCAAATTGCATGGCAACTGCATAATGAAATGGGTGAACTTGTTGAGTGTCAAGATTTTTTAATAAAACCTGAAGGATTTAATATACCTTATGACGCAGAGCAAATTCATGGAATTTCTACCCAACTGGCAGCCGAAAAAGGAATTTCTTTAGCTGAAGGGTTAAAGCTTTTTAATGAAGCATTAGCTAAAACAAAATTTGTAGTAGGTCAGAATGTAAAATTTGATTTGAATATTATGGGATGTGAATTCCATAGATTGGAAGTTGCAACCGAATTAAATAATTTACCCATTTTAGATACTTGTACTGAAAATACAGCACAATTGTGTCAAATTCCAGGAGGAAGAGGAGGGAAGTTTAAGTTGCCCACTTTAACTGAATTACATCAAAAATTATTCAATGCTCCTTTTGCAGAAGCACATAATGCTACTGCTGATGTTGAGGCTACTACTCGTTGTTTTCTAGAGTTGATTCGATTAAAACAATTCACGTTTAGTGAGTTACAGTCAAAGGATGGTTATTTTGAAGAATTTTCAGCAAAAAATCCAAGTACGATTCCACTTATAGGATTAAAGCATACCAATTTAAAAAAGGAAAGTAAAAAGTTAAAAGAGAAGGAGAATAAATTACAAAGGCAAGATTTTCAAAAAGATACTGCTAGTCAAGTAAATTTAGAAACGGTACAATTTGCACATTTGCACAACCATTCTCAGTTTTCAATTTTACAATCAACTTCAAGTGTTTCGAGTTTAGTTCAAGCTGCCGTCAAAGATAAAATGCCCGCAGTTGCGCTCACAGATACAGCAAATATGATGGGAGCTTTTCTTTTTGTAAAGG
>JAKITG010000021.1 GCA_021648195.1 Flavobacteriaceae bacterium
AAACCTACAGACACAATTCTACCCTTAACTTACTCTTTCAACAATTCGCAATCTGGAAGCCTTTTTCTTAGTAATCATTCTGATCAAGAAGTTATTTACGACTCTGAATCGGGTAATTATATTCTTTATGATAAAATTGGTGATTACTTAATAAAACATCCAACACATATGACTCCCGAAGAATACAAAGAATATCGCTTACAACGTGATATGCTTGAATATTCAAAGAAAAAACTCGATGCAATTAGTGGCAGAAGTAAAAATAGTGCTGATGCAAAAAAGAACCTATTACCAACTTATTATGTGAATTCTAATTTTTTTGAAAGTATATTCGGAGGGAATACTATTGAAGTAAATCCCCAAGGATCTATTCTTATTAAAATGGGTTTAATTCATCAAAGGGTTGATAATCCACAATTATCTGAAAGAAATAGAAAAAATACAACTTTTGATTTTGACCCAGAAATTAGTGCCAGTATCAATGCTAAAGTTGGAGAAAGGTTAACAGTTGTAGCAAATTTTGATACCCAATCTACCTTTAACTTTCAAAATATGACCAAATTGGAATATACACCTACCGAAGATGATATTATTCGTAAAATTGAAATTGGTAATGTTTCCATGCCTATTAGAAATTCATTAATTGCAGGTGCTCAAAATTTATTTGGTGTTAAAACTGAATTGCAGTTTGGAAAAACAACAGTTACTGGTGTTTTCTCTCAGCAACGATCACAAACTAGAGCCATTCAAGCTCAAGGTGGATCATCAATTAATGAATTTGAATTTAGAGCTAGTGATTATGATGCCAATAGACACTTTTTTATTGCACAAAAATTTAGAGATAATTATAACAATGCTTTAACTAGTTTTCCATTAATAAATAGTTCAATAAACATAACTCGTGTTGAAGTATGGGTAACCAACAGAAGTGCTGCTACCGAAAGCACTAGAAATATTGTTGCTCTATCTGATTTGGGAGAAAATAACCCCATCCATATCGGTTCAACAAATGTAAACTCAAACCTTGGTGAAAAAGACCCTTCTAATGATGCAAATAATTTAAAAGATTTATTAACCCTTAACGGATTAATACGCAAAATATCAACTGTAAAACAAGCAGTAACACCCTACAATATGGCTCAAGGAAAAGATTATACCATATTAGAAAATGCAATAAAACTCGTTCAAAATGTTGATTTTACACTTAACCCTCAGCTTGGATATATTTCATTAAATCGAAGACTGGCTGAAAGTGATGTTTTAGCTATTGCTTATGAATATACTGAAGGAACAGATGTTTACAGGGTAGGTGAATTAACCAATGATGGGGTAGTAGCTCCTGATAACTTAGTCGTAAAATTGTTAAGAAGTGAAATCATCAATACCAATATACCTATGTGGAATTTAATGATGAAAAATGTATATAAAGTTCCTGGAGCTTTTCAATTACAAGAAGAAGGTTTTCGTTTAGAACTACTTTACCAAGATGATGTAACAGGACAACCTATAAATACACTTCAAAATGCAGAAACTAACGTCGTTAAAGAAAAAACATTATTAAATTTATTAAGTATAGACAAACTCGACCAAAACAACAACCCTATACCTAAAGGAGATGGTTTTTTCGATTTTATTGAAGGTACAACTATTGAATCTCGAAAAGGTTATATCATTTTTCCAGTTGTAGAACCATTTGGTCAACATTTAGACAATATACTATTACCTCAAGATGATATTTATATTTTTAATGAACTCTATGACAGAATAGTAACTGAAGCAAAAATCGATTTTCAAAAAAAAGATAAATATTTATTTAAAGGGTATTTTAAATCAGATGGTGCAGATGGAATACCATTAGGTGCATTTAATGTTCCTAAAGGTTCGGTTACTGTTACTTCTGGAGGTAGAGAATTGATTGAAGGTATTGACTATGTAGTAGATTATAATATTGGAAATGTACAAATTATCAACCCATCTCTATTAGCTTCTAATGCTCCAGTTCAAGTTTCAGTTGAAAATAATACTGGTTTTAACCAACAGCGTAGAAGGTATATGGGAGTTGATATACTGCATGTTTTTTCAGACAAATTAGCGCTTGGTGGTACTGTTATCAACTTGAATGAAAGACCTCTTACGCAAAAAGCTCAATATGGAGCAGAACCTGTAAGTAACACTATTTTTGGAGCTTATTTAACTTATAAAACTGAAGTTCCAAAATTTACCAAATGGATAAATAAATTACCTAATATTGATACTGATGCTAAATCCTATTTATCTATTAGAGCAGAGGCAGCATATCTTAAACCTGGAACTCCAAAAGGTATTGATTTAGAAGGAGCTGCTACATCATATATAGATGATTTTGAAGGATCTCAAATTCCACTAGATATTAAATCACCTAAACAATGGTTTATGGCAAGTACACCACAAAAAAGTGGAGATTTAGATTTTACTAATGGAAATTTAGCAGCAGGATTACCTGATAAATTAAGAACAGGTGCAGAACGATCTAGACTTGCATGGTATAATATTGATAGATTATTTTATGGATCTTCTCTTAGACCTTCAAATATTGATAGTGATGAACTATCAAGATCTGAAGTTAGACAAATAAGCTTTAATGAATTATTTCCTGAAATAGATTTAGACATTACTCAAGTAAATATTGTTCGAACTTTTGATTTGGCATATTACCCTAGCGAAAGAGGTTCTAATAATTACGATGACAGCTTTGATGGTAATGGAAAATATTCGAATCCCGAAGATCGTTGGGGAGGAATAATGAGAGCATTAACAACCACTAACTTTCAACAAGCAAATATTGAATATATTCAGTTTTGGTTGATGGATCCTTATGAGCATTATTCTATCAGTACTGAAGAAGGTGGCTCATCAACTCTGCTATCTGATAATGATAAAAAAGGAGAATTGTATTTCAATTTTGGAAATATTTCTGAAGATATCTTAAATGATGATGTGAAAATGTTTGAAAACGGACTTCCTAAAGATGGTAATCAAATTGATAATGTTGAATCAACAGAATGGTCTTCCATTCCAAAAAATCAATCTCTAATTTATACTTTTACAGAAAAAGATAGTGATAGAATAAATCAAGATTTAGGTTTAGACGGAATAAATGATGCAGACGAAATAACTAAATACGGAACAAATTTTGGAGATGATCCATCAGCAGATAATTACCGTTTCTTTAGAGGATCGGGATATGATAATGATGATGCATCTGTTTTAACAAGATATAAAGATTTTAATCTTACACAAGGTAATTCGCCTACAATAAATAACTCCTCTGAAAGTTATCCAACTTCGGCAACTAATTTTCCTGACGTTGAAGACATCAACAATGATCAAACTATGAGTGATGCCGAAAGTTATTATCAATATAAAGTATCTCTAAATAAAGAAGACTTTATTGTGGGTCAAAATTTTATTGTTGACAAAAAAATCTCTACTATTGATTTACCTAATGGTAACACAAAATCTACAACATGGTATCAATTTCGAATTCCAATAACCGTACCCGATGATCCAAACAATATTATTAATGATATGTCAGGATTTGCTTCCATTCGATTTATGCGAATATTTTTAACCAAATTTAAAATTCCTGTTGTTTTACGTTTTGGAGAATTAGAATTGGTTAGAGGTGATTGGAGAAGATATACCAGAACTTTAGATGATGCTGTCAATCCAGCACAAAACTTATCTCAAACTGAAAATCAAAATTTTGAAGTAGGTGTTGTAAACATTGAAGAAAATGAAAATAGGCAACCTATACCCTATGTTTTACCTCCAGGAATTAGACGTGAACGCCTACAAGGGAGCACTACAATTCAACAACAAAATGAACAAGCTTTAACTGTTAAAGTAACCGATTTAGGTCCAGGAGAAACAAGAGCTGTTTTTAAAAATACAAAGTTTGATATTAGGATGTTTAAAAATTTGAAAATGTTTCTTCATGCAGAAAGTCTTTTAAATAGTATTGAGGTAAGAGACGACGAATTATTAGCAGTTATTAGATTAGGTAGTGATACCGATGATAATTATTATCAAGTTGAAATTCCATTAAAAATTACACCTTTCAGTGCGCAAACAGCAGAAGAAATTTGGCCAGAAGAAAATAATATCAATGCCAAAATTAAGCAATTTGGTCAACTAAAAATTGACCGTATTGAACTTGGTGTACCTAATAATGAATTATTTCCAAAACCTATTAATGGAGAACCTGTTGAATTTAGAGTTAGAATAAAAGGTAACCCTAACTTATCAAATATACGTACACTAATGATGGGAATTAAGAACATATCCTCTTCTAGTAAAAGTTTGGAAGTTTGGTATAACGAATTAAGAGTTTCCAACTTTGACAACAAAAGCAGTTGGGCTGCCATTGTTAATGCTGATGCAAATTTTGCCGACTTTGCTGATATTTCTGTAACTGGAAGTATGCATACCATTGGGTTTGGTTCTTTAGATCAAGGCGTAAACGAAAGAAGTCAAGATGAGGTAAAGCAATATGATATTATCTCTAATATCAATATCGGACAATTATTACCCAAAAAAATAAATTTAAGTATCCCTATTAACTTTAGTATTGGAGAAGAATTTAGAGACCCAAAATTTGACCCACAATTTCAAGATGTTTTATTTGATGCTGGAAATACACAAAGCGATATAGCAAGAGATTACACACAACGAAGAAGTTTAAATATAATTAATCTTAAAAAAAATAAATCAGAATTTAGTAAAAAACCACATGCTTATGATATAGAAAATATTTCGATTTCTTATCTATATAACGATGTATATCATAGAGATTATAATGTTAAAAAATTCATTGATCAAAAATTAAGAGCTTCGGCAAGTTATAATTATAGCTTTGAACCCTTAGTTATTGAACCCTTTAAAAAATGGGGATTGATAAGTGAAAAAACATATTTACAATTTATTAAAGATTTTAACATTAATCTATTACCTACATCTTTAGCCATCAATTCAAATATCATTAGAAATTATAGCCAACATTTATCACGTGAGTTAGTTGCAGGCTTACCTTCACTTCCTGAATTAACTCGAAGAGATTTTATGTTTAATTGGGATTACTTATTATCCTATAATCTTACAAAATCATTACAATTTACATTTAGAGCATTAAATAATTACGTATATGATGATTTCTCTACAGAGGATGATATTCAACTTTATAATAATTTATTTAAAATAGGACGACCTGAAAATTACCACCAAACTTTTAATGGAACTTATAAAATTCCTTTTGAAAAATTTCCAGTATTAAACTTTATTAACGGAACATATAATTATACTGCCGATTTTGATTGGCAAGCTCCATCTGTTGTAAATATAAAAGATATCGGGAATACAATTCAAAATGCCAATACACATAATTTTACGGCAGATATGAATATGGATAAGCTTTATAAATACACCAAACTCGATAAATTATTCACAAAAAAGAAAGGTGCTAAAGAAAAAGATAAAGAAAATAATAGCGATTCTGATAGTAAAACCAAAAAGAAAACTAATAGAAAGAGCTTAACAACTGGTCAGAAAATAGGTCGAGCTGGAGTAGATATTTTAACTTCTATAAAAAATATACGAGTTTCTTATACCGAAAATAATGGTACTTTTTTACCTGGATATAAACCTCAATCTGGATTTTTAGGTCGCGATAGTTATAGCGGAGGCTTAGCACCTACCTTTGGATTTGTTTTTGGCAGCCAAGCCAACATCTTAGATAGAGCCTTAGAAGAGGGGTGGTTACTTTCAAGAGGGGCTAATAGTGTTTATTATGCAAGAAATTATAGCAAATCACATTATAATAAATTTGATTATAACTTAAGTTTAAAACCATCGCGCAATTTAGATATTGAACTTTTTGGTAACAAAACATTTACAAAGAGCTTTACCCAACTACTCGATGTTATTGATGGAAGACTCTCTGAGACTCCAATAAGTGAAATAGGCAATTTTAGTATTTCTTATTTTATGTTGCGTTCATCCTTTCAAAATGAAGAAGCACTTTTTCAAAAATTTAAAAGCAATAGAGCCATAATATCACAAAGATTGGCAACAAAAACGGGAGGTAATATTGATGGATTTGGAAGTACAAGTCAGGATGTAATTCTTCCTGCATTTTTATCTGCTTATTCTGGTAAAGATGCCAATTCAGTTTCATTAGATGCTTTTCGAAATACACCTATTCCAAACTGGAGAATTAGGTATAAAGGCTTAATGGCAATTCCTTTTATAAAAAATAATTTTAGAAGCTTTACTTTAGAACATAGTTATCGTTCTATTTATACCATACTTTCATTTACAAACAATTTAGAATATAACGCTAGTAATCCATATAGTAATAACAATAGAGATTTAGCAAATAATTTTAATACAAAAAAACTATATAATGGTGTAAATTTAATTGAAGAATTTTCTCCACTATTAAAAGTAGATTTAAGAATGAAAAATTCTTTTTCAGTACGTGCAGCATATAATAAAGACAAAGCATTAAACTTAAATTTCAATAACAATACCATTACCGAAATAAGAGGAAATGAAATTGTGGTTGGTTTAGGTTATCGATTTAAGGATATTAGAATGAGTTTTAAAACAGGTAGCGGAAAAACTATTTTTCAAGGAGATGTTAATATAAAAGCTGATATTGGTATTAGAGATGACCTAACTGTAATTCGAGCTTACGGAATTTTGGAGGACATTAATAATGATCAAATAACTGGAGGACAAAATTTAATATCTATTAAACTTATTGCAGATTATTCATTAAATAAAAATTTACTCACATCCTTTTTCTTTGATTATAATAAGTCTAGATTTGCAATATCAACCACTTATCCTCGCTTATCTATTAATGGAGGAATTAGTGTTAGATATATCATTGGAAATTAACCTAAATAATATAAGAAATGAATCTACCCGAAGAATTAAAATACACCAAAGACCATGAATGGGTAAAGATTGAAAATGACATTGCAACAGTTGGTATCACTGATTTTGCACAAAATGAATTGGGTGATATTGTATATGTTGATGTTGAATCGATGGACGAAATTATTGAACAAGATGAAGTTTTTGGGAGTGTTGAAGCAGTAAAAACAGTTTCTGATTTATTTATGCCAATAACTGGTGAAATTATTGAATTTAATGAAAGTTTAGAAGATGCTCCAGAAAAAGTAAATACTGACCCTTACGGAGATGGATGGATGGTGAAAATTAAAATAACCGATACCTCTCAAATAGAAAACTTATTAGATGTTACAGCGTATAAAGAAATTATTGGAGCTTAATGCAATTTATCTTGCAATTATAGCTACAATTATTGTCGCAATTTTAAGTTTAACCAAGGTTCCAGACTTAAGTATGGGCTTTAATATTAAATCAAGTGATAAATATTTACATATTTTCGCTTATTTTATTTTAAGCTGTGTTTGGTATTTTGCGCTTCAAAAAAAAATTAAAAATCGTAATTTTAGATATACTCTAATTATTTCTATTATATTATATGGTATTCTACTTGAAATTTTACAAGGCGGAATAACAAATTATCGTACTGGTGATTTTTATGATGTTATTGCAAATACTACTGGTATAGCTCTTGCCAGTATATTATTCAACAGGCTTCTAAAATGGTTTAATACTATTTAACAAAATATACTTGTTTTTTTTATAATTTATTTACTAAATTAGCGGATATTAAATTTATTATAAATTATGGAAGTTAAAAAGAACCCAAAAGCAAATCTTGACAATCACAACAAACAATTTATGTTACTTGGCTTAGCTCTTGCTTTGTTAGTTATTTATATTGGTATAGAATGGAAAACATTTGATCGTACCGTTGATGACCTTGGTTTGGCAAATCTCACAGATGATGAAGAAATTGATATTCCAATGACAGAAAGAATACAAGAAATAAAACCTCCACCTCCACCTCCACCAGCTCCTGAAAAAATAGAGATTATTGAAGATGATGAAGAACTTGAAGAAACCGTTTTAGAAAGTACTGAAACAGATGAATCTGAAGCTGTAGAAGTTGACGATATTCAAGAAGTAGATGAAGATGAAGAAATGGATGATGTACCTTTTGCAATTATTGAAGAAGTTCCTGGATACCCAGGATGTAAAGGAACTAATGCAGAAAAGAAAAAATGTTTTATGGTTAAAATCCAAAAACACGTAGGCAGAAAATACAATACTGGTTTGGCAGGTGATCTAGGATTAGACCCTGGTAAGAAAAAAGTTTATGTACAATTTAAAATAAATAAAACAGGAAATATTGTTGATGTTAAAGCAAGAGGCCCTCACAAACGACTAGAAAAAGAAGCAGTTAGAGTTATTTCATTATTGCCTAAAATGTCTCCTGGAAGACAAAGAGGAAGACCAGTAGGTGTTAAATATACACTACCTATAACTTTAGTTGTTAAATAAATATATTGAAACCATTATGCTAAAACGTAATGGTTTTTTTATTGAACTCACCTTGATTACTTTTTAAAACCGTTGCAATATTGATCAAAATTAAGATTTAAAGCTTTTTTACTTCGAATTATTTCCTTCTCTAAAAATTATACAGATTTTGTTTATCGTAAATTTATAATATAATTCGTAAATTTGAAATTATAAACTATCTAAATAAAAGTATGAGTACTAAAAATTATTTTGCACACAAAACTGCTGTAATTGATGATAATTGCAACATTAATGAAGGAACTAAAATTTGGCATTTTAGCCATATCATGTCCAATTGTACTATTGGAAAAAACTGTAATATCGGTCAGAATGTTGTTGTTTCACCACAAGTTATTTTAGGTGATAATGTTAAAGTTCAAAATAATGTTTCTATTTATACTGGAGTAATTTGTGAGGATGATGTTTTTTTAGGTCCTTCAATGGTGTTTACCAATGTTATAAATCCGAGAAGCGCTGTAAATAGAAAAAATGAATACATGAAAACTACAGTAAAAAAAGGAGTGAGTATTGGTGCAAATGCCACTATAGTTTGCGGAAATGACATTGGTAAATTTGCTTTTATTGGTGCTGGAGCTGTTGTTGTTAAAGAAATAAAACCTTATGCTTTAGTAGTTGGAAACCCCTCAAAACAAATAGGTTGGATTAGTGAGTTTGGTCATCGCTTACGCTTTGATGAAAACAATATTGCTGTTTGCCCTGAGAGTAACGAAAAATATGAATTAAAAAATGACCTTGTAAACAAAATAAATTAGATTTGTATTGTTTATTTATATTCTACAAATAGCATGATTTTAATAAAAATTGAATGAATTTTATATGAAAAAATTATTTTTACAACTTACTTTCCTACTTGTTTTCTCAGCTACTACTGCACAAATTGAAAAACCACCGATTTATCAAGGTTGTGAAAATGAAGAACTTCAAAATTTAGAAAATTGTTTCAGCAACAACTTAAAATCAGATATCTTAAAGCAATTTCAAACTCCTAATATTGTAGAAAGAGATAATTATAAAGGTCAGATTCGCATTGTTTTCATTGTAAGTAAAGAAGGAGATTTTGAAATTTTATATATCCATTCAATATATACAGAGCTTGAAAATGAAGTAAAACGAATCTTTAAAAATTTACCTAAAATTCAACCTGCAACCTATAACGGTAGAACTGTTGATATGCGATATGTTATTCCAATTTCAATTCCTATCAACAAAAATAATACAACAGAAACGAAAGAAGTAATTGCACAACAACAAAATATCGAATTAAAAGAGAATATTCAAGATGTAATTCAAAAAAATAATTCTTTATTTCCTGAATTTGAAAGTGAATTAAATATTCCGTTTACCCATCAATATTATGACAATATCACTTATCATTTAAATAAAGGTAAGAATACACATAGTGCTTTCAAACCTTATATTTATAATGAAGTTAAACCACACATCGATTTAAATGCTCAAAGAACCCAACTTTTAAAAGATAAAACCAGTTGGACTGGAAGAAAATTATTTAATGAACACCTTGCTTTGGTTAAGGGTAAAAATTATTGGTTTACTGTAAACCCAATCTTTGACTTACAAATTGGTAAAGACAATTCTGATAATAAATATACTTATAACAATACTAGAGCTTTACAAATTAGAGGTGCTTTAGGTAAAAAATTAAGTTTTTCAACTTCCTTCTATGAAAGCCAAGGAAGATTTGCAGATTATATTAACCGCTGGTCTAAAAAAGAACCTATTATTGGTGCATACGCATTAGTTCCCGGAAGAGGTAAGGCAAAAAAATTTAAAGATGGAGGGTTTGATTATCCTGTAGCTGAAGCCTATTTAAGTTATACTCCTAATGAATTTTTTAACTTCCAATTTGGTAATGGAAAAAACTTTATAGGAGATGGTTATCGTTCATTCTTCTTATCAGATGTTGCTTCACCTTATCCTTTTTTAAAAATAAGCACACAATTTTGGAAAATAAAATATACCAATTTATGGATGTGGATTGATGACGTCAGACCTGCTTCTTCTCAAGATGGAACTAACTTCAGAAAATTTGTTTCCATGCATCATTTTAGTTGGAATGTTACCAAAAATTTTAATATAGGTTTCTTTGAATCTGTAATAACAAATGAAAACAACTATAATGGATTGGATGTTTCATTTTTTAATCCTCTAATATTTTACAGAGCCGTTGAGTTTGCAAATGGAGGAGATAGTAGCGGAAATGTACAAATTGGTTTAAATATGAAATACAAATTAAATGATAATGTTTTTCTATACAATCAATTTCTAATAGATGAAATGACGGTTAGTCGTGTTTTTGACGGTAGCGGTTATTGGGCAAATAAATTTGCGCTTCAATTGGGAGCAAAATATCACAATGCTTTTAAAATTGATAACTTAATGCTGCAAGGTGAATTTAACTGGGCAAGACCCTATACTTTTTCACATAAAATAGTTGCTTTAAACCCTAGTCATTTTAATCAACCTATAGGTCATTTGTGGGAAGCCAATTTTTGGGAAATAATAGGTATTGCTAGATATAACAAAGATCGCTGGTTTGGAAGTGCTAAATTAATTCTAGGAAAAAAAGGTTTTGATTTTGATGGATCTGATATTAGTTATGGTGGAGATATTTTCGTTTCTTATACAGAAAGAAACTCTGATATAGGAAACAATGTCACTCAAGGTAATAAGACGAATATCTTTATTGCTGATTTACAAGGTGGCTATGTTCTAAACCCCGCTACAAACCTGCAATTGTTTGCCGGTTTTACTTATCGAGGTTTTAGTCAACAACAACAAACATATCTTAATCCTATTGAAAATACAACTTGGTTTACAATTGGATTAAAATCTGATATATTTAATTGGTATTTTGATTTCTAAATCATAAATACACAGTTAAAAATAAAAACTAAACCCTCCTTTTATTGCATATTTTGTTGCCTCAGGCACATCTCTATAACTACCTCTATACTCAAAATCAATTCTAAATAGTTTAAAGATATTTGCTATCCCAACATGATATTCCCAATATAATTTTTCGGGAGCTACAATCGGAATACCCGAAGGAAAGTTCATTGCAATATTTTCATCAGAAACTCTTCCTACTACTCCTCTAACACCTATAATTTCTCGCCATTGTAATTTTCTTAAAAATGGAATTTTAGAAAACAACCTACCATTAAAATTATGTTCTAAATGTAACGAAGCATATTCATCAGTTATAAATTCATAAAAATCTAATAAACCAAATGAGTTTCTAGAAATAAAATAGGTTTGATTTCCTGGTACTATATTCATTAATGCTAATGGTACTGGATTAAAGGTTTTACCTATTTCTAAGGTTGACTTTAACTTTCCGAAAAGACCAATCTGTATGGGTTGATGATATCTAAATTGCAACTTATGGTAATCAAAATCACTACCTAAAATACCTTTTACACCTCTGGTATAGCTAAGAAACCATATTGGATATCTTCCTGCATTACTAACACCTCTATCAACTCCAGAACCCCAAGGTTTACGTTTTGGTGTGTATTGAATTGAGAAGGTGGCATCCACTTGTTCTACATCTGATTTTATATTATTATCTTCATCATAATAATCAATATTAAATACTGTTGGATCTCCTGCCTTTATTGTTTTATAGGTTGTACTTAACCTAAATGATAGATTTTTTACAGGCTCTAAAGTAGCTTTAACATTTGTTAAACTTATACTCGATAATTTTAAATTATCTCCCCTACTAAAAATTGATGTTGTTGCAAAACTTCTATCTAATACTTCATTTGCTGTGGTTAAACTAACTCCAAGTTGCTCAATATCTCTTCTAGTACCCAATGAAAAAATTAATCTATTCCTTTTTGCTACCATCCATTGTCCTTCAATACCATATTTAAATTTTTGATCTTTAAAACCATAAGCTAAATATCCTTTCATTCTCCATCGATCTGATTGTTTAAAATAGGTTCTTCCACCTAATCGCAATCTAAGTCCTTCTAAATCATTAAACCCAATTGTTGAAAAAATAGGTCCCATTTCAAATCCACGAAAAGCACTCCAATATCCAGTCGTTAAAATATCTGCCACACTATTTAACTCTTTAAACCTTTTAACATGTTGGAGTGTGTCTAACATTTTATAAATACCCACCTCATCTTTACTCAAATTTTCTTGCCTATTTTCATGCCAATATTCATTTGATTTATTATAAATTTCTTCATTTTCAGCAACCTGTTTCTTATAAAATTTATCAGGGCGTTTTACATTAAAAACATGATTATCATAAAGCGTTGTTCGTTTACCATACACCCCTCTTGATTCATCTTTTTTGCTAACTGAAAAGTCTGACATAAAATGATCTCGTTTTAATAAAAAAACAGAATCATTTAATACTGTAAAATCTTGTTCTATATAAATTTCTTTAACCCAGTTGATATTAGCACTTTTTGAAGCATGCATTTGAATTTCTTTAACCGCAAATGTGGTGTCATTAACCCAAAAATCTCCTTTAAAAGTTAATTCATTTTTTCGTCTTGGATAAAATAGAATGTTATAACACCATTTATTATCAATAAAACTACTATCCGTTAGAACATAATTATATATTCCAGGTCCTAATTTTGACAAAGGGCTTGCAAAACTTTTATCAAAAAATTTTAAATAATTATCATAAATATCATAATCTACATAAAGCTGTTTTACAAAGGAAATAAGTCCTTGATTATTAGAAAATCCTGAATTTTTATTAGCAACTAGTTTTTCACTTTTCTTTTTAGGTAAAATATTTTTTCCGTAAATTTCATAAACAGATTCATTAATAAATATAGGCAAGTAAGCTTTACCTGTAATAGCAGATGTATCCACATGGTTGAATATTAATTCCATACCCTTAAATACTCTACTGTTTTTTAATTTATCATCTATATTATTTAAATCAAATTCTATTTTTTCATATTTATCATACTCATATCTATCATACAAATAAACTCCATTTTTACGTTTTCTTTCCCATATTTTTTTTAAAATCGCTATTGCTGGATTTCCTTTCTTCTTAATTTTTCCAGTATATACAACTACTTCTTTCAATTCACCTCTTTCTTCTTGAAGTACAATTTTTAAATTGTAATTTTCCTTTTTCAAGGGAACTGTTTTGGTTTCAAAACCAAGAAAAGAGATTTCAAGTGTAGAATATGTATTATCTGACTCTAAATAAAACTTTCCATTTTCATCAGAAATAGTTCCCTTGATAGAGCCCTTAAATATTATATTACAAAAAGGAACCGTTTCACCTTGCTCATCAACAATAACTCCACTAACTTTTACTTGTGCGCTTAGGTATAGAAAAGAAAAAAATAAGATAACAGTAAGTAATGTCTTTTTTAACATGAAATATACATAATAAAAATTCCTTTCAATATTGAAAGGAATAGCATAGGTTGATACAAATTTACTAATATTTGATTCAAATCTACTTTAATTTAACGTAAATTAACTTAAATTATTACTAACTCTTACGTGGTAACAAACCCTATAAACTACTTAAATATTTTTTAGGAGTTGCTCCGTATTTTTTTTTGAAGGCTACTATAAAATGGCTTGGCGTACTATACCCCACTTCAAAGCTAGTTTCGGTAATATTATATTTTTTGGTTACCAATAATTTTCGAGCATATTCCATTTTATAATTAAGCAAAAAAGTAAATACAGTTTCACCATATATTTGCTTAAAACCATCTTTTAAATGCTGTAAAGGTAAATTTATTTTATCAGATAATTCGTTTAATGAAGGAGGGTCAATCATATTCTCTATAAGAAAATTTTTAGCATTTCTTATCTTTTCAACATTAGATTCATCCTCTAAAAAAGGGCATTTTTGTACCTCATCATTATCTGATATATGAAAATACAAACTCAATAATTCATAAACCTTTCCTTTGGTATATAGCTTTTCTAAAGAAGAGTGCAAACCATAATGGAACATCTGGTTTAAAACTACAACCTCATTGGGATCTAAAACTTTATCATAATAATATTTTTTATGCTTATTCTCTTCATTTAAAAAATGAATTAATCCTGCTTCTTGAGTAAAAAAAGTATGAAATTTTTCTATGGAAATTAAAAAAGTTATACTCTTTGCCTTAGGCATAACCTCTAATTGTATTGGCAAATCTTGATTGGGATTGTATAACAATAAAGATTTATTTTCAAAAATATCTATGGAATAAGTAGAGTTATTAAAAAATAACTTCGTAGAATTTTTAATACAAAAATGTAATTGAATATAATCTCTTTTTACTTCTTTAACTATTTGATGTGTTTCCTCTGTTTGATTATGATATTTTAATATATAAAAACCTTCTTCTATAAAAACTTCATCAAATATATTTTTAGCGACATTTTTTTTCATATTAACTATATAAATAATTTATTTATTTATTTATTTATTATCCTTATAAACTACCTTTATGGGTCTGTTACAAAATAAAGTTTACAGAATTAGCGACATTATTTTGTGCAATAACGAGGCAAAAAACGCAGGTATAGCCTTAGCTAAAGTGAGTATTTTTAACACTGTTAGTGTGCAAAAGAACAAGGCAAAATGTAAAAGTTATTTTGTAACAGACCCTATTTACCCGCTGTTTTAAACAAATATACTTATTTTACAAGTAAAACAAACAACACTTTCATCGTTGTTTTTTAAAATAAAAAACCCAATTGAAAATTTCAATTGGGTTTTTTTATTGTTTTATATCATTTAAACATACAGAACTTTCTTTACAGCATTAACCACATCATTCGCATTAGGCATCCATTCTTCTAATAATACTGGAGAAAACGGCGCAGGAGTATCTGCAGTAGTAATTCGCTGTATTGGCGCATCTAAATAATCAAATGCATTTTCTTGTATATGATAAGTAATTTCGGAAGCGACACTGGCAAATGGCCAAGCTTCTTCTAAAACAACCAATCGGTTTGTTTTTTTAACTGAAGTTAAAATCGCATCATAATCTAAAGGTTTAACGGTACGTAAATCAATTATTTCAATAGAAATATCTTCTTTTTCTAAAATATCTGCAGCTTTAAATGCTTCTTTAATAATTTTTCCAAAAGTAACTACGGTAACATCGGTACCTTCTCTTTTAATATCTGCTACTCCAATTGGTAACACATATTCTCCTTCTGGAACCTCACCTTTATCACCATACATTTGTTCAGATTCCATAAAAATAACAGGATCATCATCACGAATTGCTGCCTTTAATAATCCTTTTGCATCATATGGATTTGAAGGAACAATTACTTTTAAACCAGGAGTATTGGCAAACCAATTTTCAAAGGCTTGTGAATGTGTCGCTCCCAATTGCCCCGCAGATCCTGTTGGACCTCTAAAAACAATCGGACAATTAAACTGACCTCCTGACATTTGACGAATTTTTGCCGCATTATTAATAATTTGATCTATACCTACTAGCGCAAAATTAAAAGTCATATACTCAACTATAGGTCTATTGCCATTCATAGCCGAACCAATTGCTATTCCAGAAAACCCTAATTCAGAAATGGGTGTATCAATTACTCTTTTAGCACCAAATTCATCCAACATTCCTTTTGAAGCTTTATAAGCGCCGTTATATTCAGCAACTTCTTCTCCCATTAAAAAGATAGACTCATCTTTTCTCATTTCCTCACTCATTGCTTCAACAATTGCTTGCCTAAATTGTATTACTTTCATGTGTATAATATTTTAATCTACTTACTTCTAACTTCTAATAATACTGAATTTAATTAAATATTCAAATGTACTAAGACCATTGCAATATTGAGCAAAATTAATATTTAAAGCTATTTTTACTTCAAATTATTACTACAAGTGTTTTATCTCCTTTTAAATTTAAGGATATGCAAAAATACCTATTTTACTTTAATTCTAAAGTATAGATATAAACTTATTTTAGCTCTAAATAACTCCTAAATAAATGTTTTTGAAATAGCTTCTAAAAAAAAATATTATGCATGCATAGTATATTGAAAATATTTATTAACTTCGTAAACTCAAAACATTGATTAACTACAATAGTATATAAAATGAAAATATTAGTTTGTATTAGCCATGTGCCCGACACAACTTCAAAAATTAATTTTACAGATAACAATACCAAATTTGACACTAATGGTGTTCAATATGTTATTAATCCGTATGATGAATTCGTATTAACTCGAGCCATGTGGTTTAAAGAAAAACAAGGCGCAACTGTTACTGTTGTTAATATTGGAAATGCTTCAACAGAATCAACTTTACGAAAAACATTAGCTATTGGTGCTGATGATGCCATTAGAGTAAACGCAGAAGCAACAGATGGTTTTTTTGTAGCAAAACAGTTAGCCGAAGTTGTAAAAAACGGCAGTTATGATTTAATATTAGCTGGAAAAGAATCTATTGATTATAATGGAGGAATGGTTCCTGCAATGTTGGCTGCAATGTTAGATTACAATTTTGTTGATGCTTGTGTTGGAATTGAAATTGACGGAACATCTGCCACAGTAATGCGTGAAATTGATGGCGGAAAAGAAACCCTATCAACAAGTTTACCATTAATTATTGAGCCAATATTATTTAAAAAAGCTAGGACAAGATGGTCCGTATAATAGTATATTAAACTCTTATAGAAAAGATACTCCTTTTCTTCAAATTCATTTTTTCTATTAAGCAAGTACTTAAGTTCAATTTGTTTTAATTTCGAAAAATTCTCTAAAGACCATTTACGAGATAACTGCATTTTGTGCTTTCTCCAAGAGTAAAGAATCTCAGGAATGTTCGAAAAAGAGAAAATTTCCCTAGCTCTTAAAAAAAAATCGGCATCTGATATTGGGAAATACTCTTTCTTCCAAAACCCAATTTTATAAAACACTTCATTTTTTATACATACACTTGAATTATGAATTAGAGATAAATCATACAAAAGTCTTTCTTTTATCGTTTCTGGTAAAACTGGAGGACAAGTTTGATAAAGGGAATTATTCATATCATCAATTATCTCTATAAATGTTCCACAAATATCAATATTATTATTTATCATGTATTCCAGTTGTTTTTCAAATCTTTCTAAATGTGAAATATCATCATGGTCATGGATAAAAATATACTCCCCTTTTGCTTCTTTAAATCCACGGTTGTATGCTTGCACTTGTCCGCAATCTTCTTCAATTATTAACCGAATCCTCTCATCAGAGTACGACTTAATAATTTCAACTGATGAATCGCTAGAACAATTTTCAATAATTAAGAATTCAAAATTTGTATAAGTTTGTTTTAAAATACTTTCAATTGCTTCTCGAAGAAACCTTTCACCGTTGTGGACGGGCATTACTACAGATGAAAATATTTTATCTGTTTTTTTCATTTTTATTTACATCATCATATAATCGAAAATACTTCTCTACTACTCTATCCCAAGTAAACTGGTTACTAAACTCTATAATTTGGTTGCTCAATTCTTGTTTTTTTTGCTTTGATAAGCTAATTAAATAATTCAATTTCTCTCTTGCAATTTCCCAATTTCCAAATGGAACAACATATTTTTTTAAGTTTTCATTAAAACCATCAACTAGACCAATAGTATCTGTAACAAGAAATAATAATCCAGCATTCATTGCTTCAAGAAAAGCAATGCCAAAAGGTTCATATCTGGCAAAGGAGATAAAAAAATCATTCTTTATATATTCCTTTCGAAGCTCTATCTCATTTAAAGGTTTTGACCAAATCACTTTAATATTTGAAATTTTTTCAAAATCACTATTTTGATGTTCTTTGTAATAGCAAATAGTTAATTGAATAGGAATATTCATTTTGTTAAGATTATTTAATA
>JAKITG010000198.1 GCA_021648195.1 Flavobacteriaceae bacterium
TTCGCAAAATTTTTCAAATTTTGCTTTTTTATTCCCGAATTGTGAAAAAATTCAAAAAATTTCGCTAATTTTATAACTTCAAAAATAAGAGCATTTTTAACCATTACTGTTCTTATACTGAACGTTACCACACATAAAAAAATGACGAAGAAACAGAGAAAAATACTCTATCCAACAATATTTATTTCAGGCTTATTTTTAATGGCTTGGCAAGTAACTATATTTCGGAATACAATAATTGATTTATCAATTCTAATCGGAATAATATTAATTGTCGGAATAATAGCATTTGTACTTGATTTTAAGAATTACGGAAAAACATATAAATATAGCGGAATTGGACTTTATCTCTATTCTTCAATGCATTATATTTTTGGTTATGGATTTATTGCTTGCTCAATTTTTATGCTGACAAATTTTTATTTAGCGGAGAAAGAACCTATGAAAAAATCATATAAAATAGTGGAACGTTCTTCTCTTCCTGGAAGTAAACATCATCGAAACGAAAGAAAGCCAACATTCCGAATAAACTATGACGGAAAAATAAAAGAATTAGTCTTTCAACACAAATATTATAAAAAAATGGAATTTTATAAAAACGTGGAATTGGAAATAAGAAAAGGTTATTTTGGGTTTGATATTTTAGAAAATAAAAGGCTGAATTGAAAACTGTTGATTTTTTAAAAATAAAGACAAATTATCTCGGAATTGGAATCAAGACAATTCTATTTTCTGGAGTTCTATTACTTCTGATTTTTATTGAGATACTTGCTTTTTTCCTAGTTTATGGTTCAGGAGCAAGTTCGAGTAGAATTGCGGAATTATGGTATGTTGACTTAACTATAAATTATCTACCAATTATACTTGTTGGCGGATTTTTAGTTTATAGAATAATAAAAGAATATAAAAAACAAGAATACATAAAATTCAAAACGAATCTGATTACACTTTTGATTTTGATTTTTTTACACTCAATCAGAAATCAACTCGAACAATTGATTCTCTGAAATGAAAAATAAAAAACGTGTGGTAACAAAGTGTATAAACAATAAGGGTTTCAGTGCTTAACTCAAAGTTTAGAGCATTTTACAAAGTCCGCAAAATTTACAATTTTGCGTGTCAATTTTTAAAAGAAAAATTGTAAATTTGGCTAAGTGCTAAACCGAAAATCAGTGAGTTTTTAATCCCTTACTGTTCATACACAAACCGTTCTAAGCCATTAAAAAGTGAACCTTGAGAATTCAAAAAAATAATTATAAAACATATAAAAATGAACAATAAAAAACTATTTTTAATCGCCAGTATTATAACTTTTGCCGTATTTATTGGATACCTTACAGAACCTGGACCTCATTCTATGTTTGGTTATTCAATTAATATTTGGTTTGTAAGGTTTGCCTGGTTAATAATTTCGGTAACGAATATTACAAATTATTTAAAATTAAGAAAATCTGAAAGGTAATAAAAGAAAATTAATATTTTGTACAAATATTTTAATCACACTCTTAAAAAGAGATATTATCGCAACTCAAAACTAATGGAATATTCCAATTAGTACGCAAAAATGAACGATTTCGGAATTGAATAACAAACTTAAAATATAAAGGAATATAAAAGCACAACGGAAAATGCCAATCAGAACGGAAAATGATTGAATAATGGAATTGAATAGCAGAATGATGAAAAAAAATCTTATGAAAATGATGCTAACGCAAACGGAAATTAAACGGTTGAATGAAATACAAAAAACGGCTTAGAACAATGTATATATTTAATGCTAAAGTCTGTGCTTAACCGAAGTTTAGGCATATTTACGAAGTCCGCAAAATTTTCAATTTTGCGGTAATATCGGAAAGAAAAAATTAAAAATTTCGCTACTCGCGAAACCTTGAATTATTTTCTTATCTTTACCAAGCACTAACCATATTCCAGTCGTTGTGCGTCATTTAAGGACTGGAAAATGAGATACTTTATCACTATAAAAAACTGGAACAGTAATTATCCAAATCCAATCAAACTGGAACAAAATGAAACAGTTGAAATTGTAGAAAAAGAAAATAATAACCCTAATTGGAAAGGTTGGATATTTTGTAAAAATTCAAACTCTTCTGGTTGGGTTCCAGAACAAATAATAAACAGAATTGAAAATAATAAAGGCTTAATCAAAGAAAATTATTCCGCAAAGGAAATTAATATAAATGGTGGAGAAAGAGTAATAGGATTGAAGGAATTAAATGGATGGATTTGGGCAAAAAGAAAAATTGATAATAATGAAGGTTGGTTACCTAATGAAATTTTAAAAGAGATAACCAAAAAAGAGTATAATTTATGAGAGAAATAGAATTTATTCTTTATGTAAGAGATCAAACAAAAAGTAAAGAGTTTTATGAAAAACTTTTACAAATTAAACCGTCTTTGAATGTTCCAGGAATGACTGAATTCAAACTTTGTGAAAATATAAAATTAGGACTAATGCCCGAAAATGGCATCGCTAAAATTATATCTAATAAGTTGCCACATCCGAAAAAAGGAAATGGAATACCAAGATGCGAACTTTATTTGAAAATGGAGAACCCAAATGAATATATCAAAAGAGGAATAAAATTAGGTGGAAAAGAAATTAGTAAATTGAAAAACAGAGATTGGGGAGACAACGTTGGATACATTTCAGATTTAGACGGACATATAATTGCATTTGCAGAATAAATAATGAATAACGAACGCACAACAATTTGTATAGTTAATGGCTAATAATTGCTAAACCCAAAGAGAAGTGCTTCTAATAAAGTTTGGTGCTTAACTCAAAAGTTCGTACTTTTAACACGCCACTAACCATACAAGTAGCCGATAAGCGTAACTACAAAATTCACCTCGAATAATTAGGAGATTCTTTAGTTATCATAACATTATGAGGATGGCTTTCACTAATTCCTGAAGCTGTAATTTTTATAAATTGCCCTGTTTCTTTTAATGTATTAATATCTTTTGCA
>JAKITG010000199.1 GCA_021648195.1 Flavobacteriaceae bacterium
TATTACAGCACTAAGCGAGGCAATAAAATTAAAATCGGATTATTTACCTGCATATAAAGCAAGAACCGAAGCATATCTTAATTTAAAAATGGATAAAGAAGCTATGCAAGATATGAGTTCAGTAATTAAACTATCGCCAAAAGATGTTGATGTATATAAAATGAGTGGCAATATGTTTTTTAAAGAAAAAAAATACGATAAGGCTCAGTCTGATTATACAAAAGCCATAGGGTTTGGTTTGCAAAACTCACAAGTTTATTTTAATAGAGCCGAAATATATATAATTCAGTCTCAAACAGATAAAGCAATAAGTGATTTACAATCTTGTGTTAAACTCGATAACGATAACGATATTGCATATCAAAAACTATCTAAACTTTACTACGAAAAAAAAGATTATACCTCTGCAATAGAAAACACCAAAAAAGTTATTGCTCTCGGAAAATATAACGAAGAAACATATAAAATACAGTCGGATTCTTATTTTAATTTAAACGACTATGGCAATGCCGAAAGCTCTTATACTCGTTTATTGCAACTATATCATTCTCGCGATAAAGACATATATCGTAACCGTGGCTTATGTTATATGGAACTAAAAAAATACGATTTAGCTGTTAGAGATTATAATAAATGTCTTTCTTTAGATCGTAATTTTGTAGATGGATATTTCGAAAGAGCTTATGCTTATATGATTCTTGGCAAAGAAACTATGGCTTTAAGAGATTTTAACAAAGCACTTTATATTAATCCTAAATGTTATAGAGCTTTTGAAAAACGTGGTAGATATTATTTTGAACAAAGAAACTTTAAATCGGCAGCCGAAGATTTTACCGAAGTAATTAAATACAATCCTAAACCATCTGCCGAAATTTATTATTTTAGAGTTGCATCGTATTACAGCACAAAAAAATCTAAGGAGGCCTGTTTAGATTGGAAAAAAGCTATGGATATGGGCTACGAAAAAGCAAAAAAAGACTACACAGAACTGTGCAAATAAAAACTAATTACTATGAAAACAATAATAAAAACTTATTTCTTTTTTGTGATTTTATTTTTTCTATCTAATTGTTCATCACCTTTAGAAGATATAGAAATAGATGATTTTAATTTAATTCGAGCAAAATATAATATCACAAAAGAAATATCGAGTAATGGAGATATTTATGATAATATAGAACTTGTTATTGAGGATAAAAACTTTATGAATTTTGAGCTAAAAGGAGCTGAAATAACTGTTAATGGAGAAAAAATGCAGTACGATAATTCTTTATTAGTGAAAAAGTACATATCTGATTTATTGGTAGAATTTAATAAAGATTATACTTTTGAAATTACTCTTGCAAACAAAGAAAAAATAAAAACTACTTTAACAACACCTTATATAGATTATAAATCAATAGCGTCCTAAACGTTTAATAAATTTAAAAAAGAGAGAATTAATTTAATAAACTCAAAGTATCTTTGAGGTATAAAAAAAACATAATCCTCTCATGGCAAATTTAACATTATTTTCGCAGATAATTTCAAAATTAGACAGACTTTCTTTCTCAAAAATCGTAACTAATAAGCAAACAGATAAGCATCAGAAAGGTTATAATAGTTGGACACATCTTGTTTCGATGCTATTTTGCCAGTTTGCCAAAAGTCAATCAGTACGAGATATCAGTAACGGTTTACGCTCTGCAACTGGCAATCTAAATCATCTTGGTGTTCAAAAGGCACCGTCAAAATCGAGCATAAGTTATCAGAACAAACATCGTTCTTGGGAGTTATTTAGAGATTACTATTATCATCTATATCAATATTTAGGACAGCAGGCAAGATTTAAGCAGGTAAAGTTTCGAATAAAGTCTAAAATCTTTCTTTTAGACTCAACTACAATAAGTCTTTGTTTAAGTTTGTTCGATTGGGCAAAATATAAAACTGCCAAAGGTGCTGTCAAAATGCATACATTACTTGATTATGACGGGAATTTACCTGCATACGTAAATATTACAAACGGTAAAACTGCAGATAATAAGGGGGCTTATGAGATACCACTTATCCCCAGAAGCGTAATTGTAGCAGATGCTTTTTATAATGATTTCTCTTTGTTAAACGTTTGGGACAGCAACAAGGTATTTTTTGTCATCAGGCATAAAGAAAACCTTCAATTTGATACTATCAAAGAGAATGAACTTCCCGAAAATCGTCATCAGCACATTCTTAAAGACGAAATTATCGTACTAAAAAACAAAACTTCAAAACAGAAGTATCCTAAAAAACTACGTAGAGTTGTTGTTTGGGATGAAAAAAATCAAAATACAATAGAACTTATTACTAATCAAGTGACTTGGTCTTGCAATACCATATCAGAACTGTACAAAAGCCGTTGGGATATTGAGATATTTTTCAGAGACATAAAACAATTGTTGCACATAAAGTCTTTTATCGGAACAAGCGAAAATGCAGTAATGATTCAAATATGGACTGCATTGATTACCATATTGATATTAAAAGCACTTAAAGCTTTAGCAAAATATAATTGGCATCTGTCAAATTTGGTAGCTTTTATCAGATTAAACATGTTTGTAAAAATTGATTTACAAAAATGGCTCGACAAACCCTTTGAAGAGGATGTAGGTCCTACTCAAAATGTTATACAGGGGGTTCTTTTTTGATTTACTCAAAAAATCCTCTGCAAAGTCAATAAATATGTTGTATTTTTATTGCCTAAATTTTATTTAGGACAGTATTGGTTTTACATAAATAATGCAGTAGATTTTGAAGAGTTTAATTTATTTACTCTGAACGAAGAACAATTTGAGTTACTGTATTTATGTCTGCACAAAGAAAATATACTAAATAATATTCCGCTAAAAATTAAAACTGATAGTGTTGTAGCAGAAGAAAGCATTACAAAAAAGTTTTATTCCGATTATTCACTTTTTAAACGTGAACTTTTTAGAGATTTGGTAAAACAAA
>JAKITG010000022.1 GCA_021648195.1 Flavobacteriaceae bacterium
GGCGGGTTCACAATATTTTTGTTAAAATAATTGATTATAACTAAGGCTATACTAAAATATTTTGCCTCAATCTTGTAAAAATTAATTCAATTCAATTATACGACATTATAAAATTAAATTGGTATAAAACAGTATTCAATCGTGCCTTTGTTTCTTCAATTTTAACTTGTGCTTCTTTAAGCTTAGCCATCATACCTTCCATATCTTCAAACATAATTCAATCTTTTAAAATTAGTATCTTGTAAAAATACCAAAAAAAGATAATTTAAACTTAAAAATTATACTGAAATGAATAAATTTAATTTAGTTACCATTGTATTATCTCTTACTTTTGCAACTTCTTGTAAAAATGAAAAAATGACAGAAAAAAAAATTATACAGGCTCCTATAGCGCAAAAGATACCTAAAGAATTAAAAATTCACGATGATATTAGAATAGATAATTATTATTGGCTAAACGATAAAGAAAACCCAAAAGTTATTGATTATTTAAATGCTGAGAATGAATATTATAATACATTAACAGCGCATACTAAAAAATTTCAAGAAGATTTATTTGAAGAAATGAAGTCTCGAATAAAAGAAGATGATGAATCGGTACCTTACAAAAAAAATGGCTATTTTTATAGTACACGATATGAAACCGGAAAACAATATCCAATCCATACTCGTAAGAACAATTCGCTAGATGCTGATGAAGAAATCATTTTCAATGTCAATGAATTGGCAAAAAATTATGATTATTACTCCCTAAAAGGTTTAAATGTTAGCGATAACAATAAATTTATTGCTTTTGCCGTAGATACAGTAAGTAGAAGACAATACAATCTACAATTTAAAAACCTAGAAACTGGTAAAATTTATCCAGATGTTATTGAAAATACTACAGGAGGATCTGCTTGGGCAAATGATAATAAAACTATTTTTTACACAAAAAAAGATCCTGTTACCTTGAGAAGTGATAAAATTTATAAGCATATTTTAGGTACCGATGCCTCGGAAGATATTTTAGTTTATGAAGAAAAAGATGACACTTTTGGAACCTTTGTATTTAAAACCAAATCAAATAAATATATAATTATTGGATGCCATAATACCGTTTCGAATGAATATCGATTTATTGATGCAAATCAGCCTAACAATGATTTTACAATTGTTCAACCAAGAGAAATAGATTTAGAATATAGCATTGCTCATTTTGAAGATTATTTCTATATTCTCACCAATAAAGACGGTGCAAAGAATTTCAAACTAATGAAAACATCGGTAAAGAAAACGACAAAAGAAAACTGGATAGATGTTATACCCCATAGAGATGATACTTTGTTAGAAGATTTTTCCATTTTTAAAGATTATTTAGTTTTAGAGGAACGTAATAATGGTTTAAATAAAATTAGAATCAAAACATGGAACAATAAAGCAGACTATTATCTACCATTTGATGAAGAAACTTACTCAGCATCGGTATATCCTAATCCCCAATTTGATACTAACATTTTACGATACAGCTATAATTCATTTACTACGCCCAATTCAGTAATTGATTTTAATATGAAAAACAAATTAAAAAACATAAAAAAGGAACAAGAAGTTTTAGATGAAAAATTTGATAAAAACAATTATAAAAGTGAGCGAATTTGGGCAATTGCAAGAGATGGTAAAAAAGTAGCTATTTCGTTAGTTTACAGAAAAGATACTGAATTAAATGCCAATACACCTTTATTATTGTATGCTTATGGCTCTTACGGCAGTACGGTAAGTGATAGATTTAGTACTGTACGATTAAGCCTTTTAGATAGAGGCTTTGTTTATGCAACAGCACATATTAGAGGTAGCGAATATTTAGGAAGAGATTGGTATGAAAATGGCAAAATGTTCCATAAAAAAAACACATTTACTGATTTTAATGATTGTGCAAAGCATTTAATTAAAAACAACTATACATCTGCTAAGCATTTATATGCTGAAGGAGGTTCGGCTGGAGGTTTATTAATGGGTGCAATAATTAATATCGAAGCAGAGTTATATCATGGAGTGATTGCTGCAGTACCCTTTGTAGATGTTGTTACAACAATGCTTGACGAAAGTATTCCGTTAACTACTGGAGAATTTAACGAATGGGGAAACCCTAAAAATAAAGACTCTTATGATTATATGATGTCATACTCTCCATATGATAATGTAACAAAAAAGGCATATCCAAATATGTTGGTTACAACGGGTTTACACGATTCTCAAGTTCAATATTTTGAACCTGCAAAATGGGTAGCTAAATTACGTGAATTAAAAACCGACGATAATCAATTGTTTTTACATATTGATATGGAAACAGGTCATGGAGGAGCTTCAGGTAGATTTGATGCTTTAAAGGAAGTTGCTAGAGATTATGTTTTTTTATTTAATTTAGAAAGAATTGTAAAATAAAAAATAATTTTGTAATATTGTAATTCATGTTATATCACTTTAGAATAAATGTATTTATTTAGACCATGATATTAAAAAATTACTTAAATTTGCACGGTTTTTTATAATAAAGCATAATCATTTTATGAAAAAACATAAAGGCATTACCAATAATATATTAGATTTAGTTGGGGAAACTCCGCTTATTCGATTAAATAAAATAACTAAAAATTTTGACGGACAATTTTTAGCAAAATACGAAGCCTATAATCCTGGGCATTCTATGAAAGACCGTATTGCTATTCATATTATTGAAGAAGCAGAAAGAAAAGGAATCTTAAAAAAAGGAAACACTGTTATTGAAACAACCTCAGGTAATACAGGGTTTAGTATTGCATTGGTTTGTATCATAAAGGGTTATAATTGTGTTTTAGCAGTTACTTCAAAAGCCTCAAAATCTAAAATAAACATGCTTAAAGCAATGGGTGCAAAAGTTTATGTTTGTCCTGCTCATGTTAGAGCTGATGATTCTAGATCATATTACCAAGTTGCAAAAAGGCTTCATCAGGAAACAGCAGATTCTGTTTATATCAATCAATATTTCAATCAATTAAATGCTGATGCTCATTACATGTCAACTGGTCCAGAAATTTGGAAACAAACCGAAGGAAAAGTTACTCATGTAGTTGTAGCTAGTGGAACTGGAGGTACTATTTCTGGTGTTGGAAAATATTTAAAAGAACAGAATCCAAATATTAAAATTTTAGGTGTTGATGCCTACGGAAGTGTTTTGAAAAAATTTCACGATTCTTCTGAATTTGATGTCGAAGAAATTTACCCTTATCAAATTGAAGGTTTAGGTAAAAATTTAATTCCTTCAGCAACTAATTTTAGTGTAATAGATGTTTTTGAAAAAGTAACCGATGAAGCTGCGGCACATAAAGCTCGTGAGCTAGCCACAACCGAAGGTATCTTTGCTGGATATACAAGCGGTGCGGTAGCTCAAGCTGTTACTCAATATGCAAATAAAGGTTTTTTTGATAAAGATAGTGTTGTTGTATTAATTTTACCCGATCATGGCTCACGTTATATGGAAAAAATATATAGTGATGAATGGATGCAAGAACAAGGTTTTTTTGATTCAGAAAAACAACCAAAAAATGAAGTTGAAGTTATTAAATAAACAATATATATACATATTTAAAGAAAGGTTATTTGAAATTCAAATAACCTTTCTTTTTTTTATAACCTAAGTTTATAGAAACTCATCTTGATTTTAGTTAATAACTTCAATGTAAAAAGTTAAGAAAAATTTATACTTTTGCAGATGATTCTTCTGTATAAGAATTTTGTACTTTAAAAAACATAATTTTTAGATGAAATAAGCATATTAAATTTTTCATCACCTAAAGGAATGATTGATAGCAAACAGTCTTGAAGTTTCAGAAACTATAAAAAATAATGAGTTATAACACATGAAAGATTTATTCGAAAGAATTATTAAAGATAAAGGACCATTAGGGAAATGGGCCAAACAGGCAGAAGGTTATTATGTATTTCCTAAATTAGAAGGACCTATTTCTAATAAAATGATTTTTAATGGTAAAAAGGTAATTACTTGGAGCATTAATGATTATTTAGGCTTGGCCAACCATCCAGATGTAATAAAAGCAGATGCAGATGCTGCAGCAGAATATGGAATGGCATATCCTATGGGAGCAAGAATGATGTCGGGTCACACCTCTTTTCACGAACAATTAGAACAAGAGTGTGCAGAATTTGTAAGTAAAGAAGCAGCTTATTTAGTGAATTTTGGTTATCAAGGAATGGTTTCAGCTATTGATGCATTGGTTACCAAACACGACGTAATTGTTTATGATATGGATACACATGCATGTATTATTGACGGTGTTCGTTTACATGCGGGAAAACGTTTTGTTTATAAACATAATGATGTTGAAAGTTTAGAAAAAAACTTACAAAGAGCTACAAAAATGGCTAATGAAAATAATGGAGGAATTTTAGTTATTTCAGAAGGTGTATTTGGTATGCGTGGAGAACAAGGTAAACTAAAAGAAATTGTTGAATTAAAGGAAAAGTACAATTTCAGATTTTTAGTTGACGATGCTCATGGTTTTGGAACATTAGGTAAAACTGGAGCTGGAGCTGGAGAAGAACAAGGTGTTCAAGATGGTATAGATGTTTATTTCGCAACCTTTGCCAAATCAATGGCGGGTATAGGCGCATTTTTTGCTGCCGATAAAGAAGTGATTCAATGTATGCAATACAATATGCGCTCACAAATGTTTGCAAAATCTCTTCCCATGGCAATGGTAAAAGGAGCATTAAAAAGACTAGATATGTTGCGTACCATGCCAGAACTCAAAGAAAAGCTTTGGGAAAATGTTAATGCATTACAAAATGGATTAAAAGGAAAAGGGTTCAATATTGGAAAAACCAATACCTGTGTAACCCCTGTGTTTTTAGAAGGAGACATCCCAGAAGCTATGGCAATGGTACATGATTTACGAGAAAATTATGGTATTTTTTGCTCTATAGTTGTGTACCCTGTAGTACCAAAAGGAATGATTTTATTGCGATTAATTCCAACAGCAACACATACTTTAAAAGATGTAGATGAAACTATTATAGCATTTTCAACTATTAGGGAAAAATTAGAAAATGGAATTTATAAACGTATTGCTGCAACGATGACATAATACTAAGGGTCTGTTACAAAATAAAGTTTACAGAATTGGCGACGTTATTTTGTGCAATAACGAGGCAAAAAACGCAGGTATAGCCTTAGCTAAAGTGAGTATTTTTAACACTGTTAGTGTGCAAAAAAACAAGGCAAAATGTAAACTTTATTTTGTAACAGACCCTAAGACCGTTGCAATATTGAGCAAAATTAAGATTTAAAGCTTTTTTATTTCTAATTATTTCCTTCTCTAAAAATTTAAGTCCTCATAAAAATTATTCACCCGCTTACTATATCTCTGTTACGGATATAGTAAGCGGGTGAATGACTAATTTTGTTTATTAGTCTAAAATAGTTGGCAAAAACTCTTGAACCCTATATTTTAAAAGCTTAAGTTAAAGTTTATTGAAACTGATTTCAATAAACTTTATTTGTTTTATGAAAACATAAAAAAAAAGGTTTGTTAACTCTTTTTTTTACTTTCTTCTTCTAAACTAATCGTATGTGCAATAATACTTATAATTCGCTTATGTTTTGTCACAAAAGGATTTGTTTTATCCCAAACATATCCAGCCAATACAGCACAAATTTGCTTTTTTATATCTAGATTTTCAGGACGATGGAAGAATAATTTTTGCAAATTACCAGTGTACCATTCGTTTATATAAGAAGAAAACACATCTACTCCCTCTTTAATGTATTGCACGTATTCTGTTTCCCAATCTACACTTTCGTTATTGAGTTGTTTACATGCTAATTTGGCTGCAAGTAAACCTGAAGCCGTAGCAAAAGTTACACCCGATGAAAAAACAGGATCTAAAAATTCGGCACTATTTCCTGTAAGTGCATAACCATTACCGTAAAGTTGTTTAACTGCTTTAGAAAAATTTTGAATGATTTTTGGTTCAAACAAAAAATCTACATCTTTAAATCTTTCATAATAATAATTGGAAATTTTTAACATTTCTGACAATACTTCTGAAGGGGACCCTTCAAAAGAGTTGATAAATTCTGTTGGACCAACAAATCCAATACTGGTATTTCCATTAGAAAATGGGATAACCCACAGCCAGACATGTGTATTAATTATATCAAAAGTAATTAGAGTTCCCTCATTTCCTTCAGGTCTTTTAATATCTTTAACTTGAGCAAAAATGGAAGAATGATTGGGTAAAGTTGAAGGAATATCCAATTCTAGAAGTCGTGGTAAAACTCTACCATAACCACTAGAATCTATAATAAATTTGGCAGAAATAGTCTTTAGGTTCCCATTTTTATCTTTAACTATCGTTTTTGAATTTGAGCCATCAAAAGAAACATCGATTACTTCATGTTCAAAATCTATGGAAACTCCTTTCTTTTGAACTTCTGTTGCTAAAGTATTATCAAAATCATCTCTTGGTACTTGCCAAGTCCAATCCCAACCTTTGGTATGTTTAATGCTAAAATCAAAATTACAAATAATATTATTTTTCATAAATCTCGCTCCTAGCTTTTTTTCGAATTTTTTTTCTTTTAAGCATTCTAATAATCCTACCTCTTCAAAATGCTCCATACATTTTGGGAGTAAGCTCTCACCTATGACATATCTAGGGAATCTTGCTTTTTCTACAACCTTAACATTAAGATTATTGTTTTTTAAATAAGCAGCTGAAACACACCCTGATGGACCCGCACCAATAACAAGTATATCAATTGATTCTTCTTTCATTTTTTTATTAAGGTTTTATAAATAAAAATGTTAAGTTTGTATCAGTAAAAATAATAAAAATCTCCTAGATTTTATTAAGATAATATTAAATATGTTGGAAATAAAAAAAGAGTTAGAACTATTTAATTTCTATAGTGTTCTTTTTAAGAAAAATAAAATTAAATTAAGTGAAGAAGTCTTTGACAGAGTTAATAAAAGTCATCAATTTTTAAAAGAATTTTCTAAAAATAAAGTGATTTACGGTGTCAATACTGGATTTGGACCAATGGCTCAATACAAAATTGATGATAAAGACAGAATCCAGTTACAATATAATTTAATTAGAAGTCATGCTTCTGGCACAGGAGAACCTTTAGATTCAGTATGTGTAAAATCTGCTATGTTAGCTAGGTTAAACACCTTATGCTTAGGAAAGTCTGGAGTTCATCCTTCTGTAGTAAATTTAATGATAGAATTGATTAATCGAGACATTACTCCTTTAATTTTTTCACATGGAGGAGTTGGGGCAAGTGGAGATTTGGTTCAGTTGGCTCACTTAGCTCTAGTTTTAATTGGAGAAGGGGAAGTATTTTATAAGGGTGAACTACAACCTACTTCAAAAGTTTTTGAAATAGAAAATTTAGAACCAATAAAAGTTGAATTACGAGAAGGCTTGGCTTTAATGAATGGCACATCTGTAATGACAGGAATTGGAATTGTCAATGCTATTTATTCCGAAAAATTATTAGACTGGATTATTGGATGTTCTGTAGCGATTAATGAAATTGTTAGTGCCTACGGCGATCATTTATCATTTGAATTGAACCAAACAAAAAAACATAAAGGACAACAACAAATTGCTAAAAAGATGAGAGATGCCTTATCTGACAGCAAGTTAATAAAAAATAGAGAAGACTATTTATACAATGGAGAGGCAAATGATTCTGTTTTTAAAGAAAAAGTTCAAGAATATTAGTCATTAAGATGTGTTCCTCAAATTTTAGGTCCGATATTAGATACTTTAAACGTAGTTAAAAAGATATTAATAGAAGAAGTGAATTCAGCAAACGACAATCCTATTGTAGATGTTGAGAATAAAAGTGTGTATCACGGCGGGAATTTTCACGGAGATTATATTTCACTAGAAATGGATAAATTGAAAATTGTGACAACTAAGTTAACCATCCTTTCCGAACGTCAATTAAACTATTTATTGAACCATAAATTGAATGATATTTTACCACCATTTGTGAATTTAGGCAAGTTAGGTTTAAACTTTGGTATGCAAGGAGTTCAATTTACGGCAACCTCAACTACAGCTGAAAATCAGATGTTGTCTAACCCAATGTATGTACATAGTATTCCAAATAACAACGACAATCAAGATATTGTAAGTATGGGAACCAATGCTGCATTAATCACCAAAAAAGTAATTGAAAATGCATTTGAAGTTGTTGCAATTGAATTGATTACAGTTATTCAAGCCATTGATTACTTAGAGTATCAAAATAAAATTTCTTCTAAAACATTAGAATTATATACACAAATTAGGAAAATTGTTCCTACCTTTAAAGAAGATATAATTATGTATCCTTATGTCAATAAAGTAAAAGAATATATTATGAAAATTGACTAACAACAATAGTGTAACCTTAAATTTTATAAAAATGAAAAAAAATGTTTTGCTAGTTTTAGGAATTGTATTATGTCAAACATTATTTGCACAAAGAGTAGCGTCGGTTAGACAGGATGGAAAATTCGGTTTCCTTAAAGAAGATGGTAGTTGGCTTATAGAACCTACCTATACTAAATCGGGAAGTTTTTCTGATGGAGTTGCAGCCGTTCTCATCGGTAAAAAGTGGGGTTTTGTTGATAGTACAGGAAAAATTATAATTGAACCTAGTTTTGATAAAGTTAAAAGGTTTGATTCAGGTATTGCCGTAGTTGCTAAAGGTAAGAAATGGTTTTATATTGATAAAACAGGAAAAGAGGTTGAAATGCCAAACTCTGAAAAGGTATTTGATTTCAATAATGGTATAGCATTGATTAAACAAAATGGAAAAATTGGATTTATTAATACTTCGGGAAAAATAATATTAGAACCTACCTATGTAAAAGCACTTCCCTTTAAAAATGGCTATTCAAAGGTTTTAAAAGGAGAAAATTGGGGTATAATTGATAGTAATGGAAAGGAATTTATTGAACCAATATATCAAGGTATTGGATATCCTTCAGAAGGCATAGCTGTTGTGAAAAAAAATGAGGAATTTGGATTAGTAATCAACGGAACCTACACAAGAGTTGAAGGAGTAACAAAAATATGGGATTTCCAAGATGGAGAAAAATTAACTTATGCTAGAAATGCAGATAAAAAAATGGGCTTTATCAATAGAAGTGGCAAATGGGTTGTTAAACCAAATTTTATTAAGGTAAGAAAATTCTCTAATGGATTTGCTCCTGTTACTACAAATGGAAAACAATGGGGTTATATTAATGAAAAAGGTGAAATTCTAATTAAAGAACAGTTTAGAGATGCCGAATATTTCAGTAAAGATGGGCTTGCACCTGTTAAAATCAACAAACTTTGGGGCTTTATAAATAACAAAGGGGATTTGATTATTGAAGACAAATATGTAATATCAACAATGTCATTTAGTAACTTATTTAAAAGTAAGGCAAAAGGATTTATAAATGGATTCTCAAGAGTTGGATATAAAAAGAAATGGGGCTTTATAAATACCAAAGGAGAATTACTAAACGATACTTGGTATCAAAATGCTGAAAGCTTTGTTGAAATAAAATAGTGAAATAATAAATGAAAAGTGCATTAATTACAGGAGGTTCACGTGGTATTGGAAAAGCTATTTGTGATAAATTATCACAAGATTCAAATTACCATATCATCATCAATTATAAATCTAACAAAGAAGCTGCTAAAGAAACTTTGAAGTTAGTCTATGAAAATGGAAATACTGGTGAACTATTGCAATTTGATGTTGCCAATGCAGATGATGTAAAGAGTAAACTAGATACTTGGCATGAAAATAATAAAGACGCTATTATCGAGGTTATTGTAAACAATGCTGGCATTACAAAAGATGGTTTATTTATGTGGATGCCTAAAGAAGACTGGGATAGCGTAATCAATACCAGTTTAGGTGGTTTTTTCAATGTTACCAATAATTTGATGCAAAAAATGCTACGCAATAGATATGGTAGAATAGTTAATATGGTATCCGTATCTGGTGTAAAGGGCACTGCGGGTCAAACCAATTATTCTGCTGCTAAAGGAGCTATTGTTGCTGCTACCAAGGCATTAGCACAAGAGGTTGGTAAACGTAAAATAACCGTAAATGCTGTTGCACCAGGTTTTATTAAATCGGATATGACAGCTAATTTAGATGAAAAGGAGTTAAAAAAAATGATTCCTATCAATAGATTTGGTGAAGCAGATGAAGTTGCCGATTTGGTATCTTTTCTAATTTCTAAAAAAGCAGCCTATATTACAGGCGAAGTTATCAATATTAATGGAGGTATTTATTCTTAATTTTAATGGGAAGAGTTGTAATCACAGGAATGGGAATTTACTCTTGTTTGGGCATAAACCTACAAGAAGTAAAAGAGGCCTTGTTTACTGGTAAATCGGGAATAGTTTTCGATCAGGAAAGAGAAGAATATGGATATCGATCACCATTAACAGGTAAAGTTCTTGAACCCAATATAAAAAAACTCCTTTCTAGAAGAGAGCGAATAAGTATGGGACAAGAATCTAAATACGCTTATATCGCTACCTTAGAAGCTTTAAAAAACGCTAAAATAGATGAGCAATTTTTAAGAAAAAATGAAGTTGGAATTTTATTTGGAAATGATAGTACTGCCAAGTCTATAATTGAATCAAATGATAAAATTAGAGAAAAAAAAGATACAACCTTAGTAGGTTCTGGTGCTATTTTTAAAAGTATGAGCTCTACAGTTACTATGAATTTAGCAACTATTTTCACACTAACAGGTATTAACTTAACTGTGAGTGCAGCCTGCGCAAGTGGATCTCACGCAGTTGGTTTGGGCTTTCACTTAATTAAAAGTGGATTACAAGATTGTGTTATTTGCGGTGGTGCACAAGAAATTAATAAATATGCCATGGGAAGCTTTGATGGTTTAGGCGTTTTTTCTACAAATATGAAAGACCCTACAAAAGCTTCTAAACCTTTTGATAAAAATAGAGACGGTTTAATCCCTAGTGGAGGAGCAGCAACATTAATATTAGAAAGTTACGAATCTGCCATAAAACGTGGAGCAACAATTTTAGGCGAAGTAATGGGATATGGATTTTCATCAAATGGTGATCATATTTCAAATCCCAATGTAGATGGACCAAGTAGAGCCATGAAAAAAGCTCTAGATCAAGCAAATTTATCACCTAACCAAATCGATTATATTAATGCTCATGCAACCTCTACTCCTATTGGAGATCAAAATGAGGCAAGAGCCATTTATAATGTTTTTGGTGAGAAATGTCCGTATATTAGTTCCACCAAATCTATGACTGGACATGAGTGTTGGATGGCAGGAGCAAGTGAAATTATTTACTCTATGTTAATGATGGAGCACTCTTTTATTGCACCAAATATTAATTTAGAAGAGCTTGATGAAGATTCAGAAAAAATAAATCTGGTAACAGAAACCATATCTAAAAATATTGATGTATTTTTGTCAAATTCTTTTGGATTTGGAGGGACAAATTCAGCAATAATTGTAAAAAAATACAACAAGGGTAATGGATAAGAGTACTATTATTAATAAAATTAATGATTTTCTTGAAGATGAGTTTGAAGTAGATGCTGATGAAATTCAGCCTTCGGCTAATTTAAAAGAGACTTTAGAGCTAGACAGCTTAGACTATGTAGATTTAGTAGTATCTGTTGAATCCAATTTTGGTGTTAAATTAAATGCAGAAGATTTTATTAATATAATTACACTTCAAAATTTTTACGATTTAATAGAAAAAAAAATAAACTAAAAGCTTATTCATGTCACAATGGGATGGCAAATCGAAAGGAGTTGTTGTAGGATATAAAATTTTCATTTTTTTTATTCAAAAATTAGGAATTAAATCTGCATATTTTATCCTTTATCTTGTTTCTTTTTATTACCTATTATTTTCAACCGAAGGCACAAAAGCAAATCTTTATTATTTTCACAAACGTTTAGGTTTTTCAAAAATTAGAAGTTTTTTAAAGGTTTATAAAAGCAATTTCAAATTCGGACAAACCATTATTGATAAAGTTGCCATTTCTTTTGGACTAAGAGATAAGTTTACTTACAATCATGAAGGAGGAGAATTTATTAAGGAACTTTTAAAAAATAAAAGAGGTGGGATTCTTATCAGCGCCCATGTAGGGAATTTTGAAATTGCTGAATATTTCTTTAGTGAAGTTGATGAGTTTTCTCAAATTAATTTGGTTACAACTGATAATGAGCATCGTGCGATAAAAGAATATTTGAAAAGTATTTCTTTAAAAACTACTAGTAAGTTTATTATTATTAAAGAAGATATGTCTCATATATTTGAAATCAACAACGCACTCAATAACAATGAATTAATTTGTTTTACAGGAGATCGCTATTTTGAAGGAAGCAAAATTATCTCTGGAGAATTATTAGGTAAAGAAGCTAATTTCCCCGCAGGTCCTTTTCTATTAGGATCGAGATTAAAAGTGCCTGTAATTTTTGTTTATGTAATGAAGGAAACTTCAAAGCATTATCATTTATACGCAATTGAAGCTAAATTTAAGTATAGAGATGCACAAGATTTATTAAAAAAATATACCGAAAGTATAGAGTTTATCTTAAAAAAATACCCCTACCAATGGTTTAATTATTTTGATTTTTGGAAAGAGATAAAATAGTTGGTATTAAGTTTCATTTATTCTCTTTGTTTTTTAAAAGAACTGCGTAGCACATCACTAATTCCTTTGAAAAATAATAAAAAAGTGTGAGTAAATGAGTTTTTAGAGATGCCCTTAATCTAGAGGAAATTAAACCCTTTATTTTTTAGAATTAACCTTTTAAAACTGTTTCAATATTGAATAAAATTAGTAATTAAATGGTTTATTTTCTTATTTTTGTAAACATACGAGAACCAAATTTATTATCTGATTTTGATTCAAAAATTAACCTCCATTATTTGGTGTTGAATCTAGGTCGGGTAATGAACTATTTATTATTTCTGCCTGATTTGTAAACTCTCCACAAACATCAACTGTTACGGTATAGGTTAAGGTTATGGTATTTCCTGCACCTAATACAAATGCGCCTAAGTTCCATTCAAACTCTCTTGTGCCTACGTTATAAGTTACGGTACCTTGAGTGGTGGTAAAATTAGGATGTGTATAAGTGAAATCTGTGGGGATGATATCTTTAACTATTATATTTGTTGGTGACGATGGGCCAGCATTACTTATTGTCAATGTAAATGTGATATTGTCTCCTTGATTTGGGGAGGAATTATTTACTGTTTTGGTTAAGCTTAGATCTGCTTCATTTTGAGCATCTCTAAAATCTACATCGCCACCAGTTAAAGCATCTGTATCAGTATCTGGTAAAATTAAACTTCCACTTACTGGATTATCTATTGTCCCTCCCGGATCTGAATAATCTGCTGTGGCATCTGTGGCATCATCTAATCCATCACTATCTGTATCGGTATTGGTTAAAGTAATTCCAGCTTCTACTGTATCATTGCCTCCTTCATTATCTGAATCGGTATCTAAATAATCAGGATTGTCGACTCCATCGGTATTGGTTGGAGTCAAACCTGAAGTATAATTTGTATCTATACCATTGGCATCCACAGCTCCGGCTGGTGCTATATATCCAACTGTTGTTTGTGCTTCTACATTATCTGGAATACCATCACCATCACTATCTAGATCTAAATAGTTAGGTATGGTATCAGTATCACCTGTACTTTCTGCAATGGTATAATTTATTCCTCCACTATTTGGAGAACTTTGAACTGTGTCTGGAATACCATCTGTACCTACTGTTCCGTTTACCACTCCATTGGTATGTGGTTGATTGTGACCTGCTTCTACTGCATCATAAATACCATCATTATCACTATCTAAATCAAGTGCATTTGGAATTCCGTCACCATCGGTATCAAAATCTACACAACTAGAAATAAAACTTTGATCATTTATTGCAAAAAAAGCAGGATCTGCAGTGCCTGATATATTAAGTCTTAATGCTACTACGCTACTTATTTCTGCTGGAGTTAAATTAAATTCTGAAAGTTCTATGCCTCCAAAACGCATTCCTTTAACTTGATTTGCACCGCTTGGTGCATCACTTACATCATATTGATCAACAACATGGTTACCCATTGAGTTAACAGTATTCCAATTTACTGTAACTCCATTACCTATATAATTACCTGTGTTATCTAACAGGTGCACTGTATTGGTTGTTGAACTCCCGTTTGGTAAAGCAACCTGCGTTAATAATATGTCTAATACACCGTCACCATAAGCTGATGATTGAATACCTTGTATATTAAAATACCAGGTATTGCCAATATTGGCGATTGAATATGCCATATTTAATCCTCTTGCTCCCTGACTCAAATATGGATTAAAAGGTGCACCACCAGAAGTTAGTAATGGACTGCTGATACCCAAATTACCATCTAATAGTGATGCTTCTAAACGAACACCATTGTTTATTTCTTGAAGAGGTGTTAAGGCTGTCCACGATGATTCTACTAATGTAACATCTCCTGTTCCATTTCCATCTGTATCTAGTAAATCAAATAAACCATTACTATCACTATCTATAAATCTACTATTTGAAACTCCTGTTGCATAGGTTTGACCACCCATCTCAAAAGCTAACAAATGTGAATTATTATCTGGTCTAACTGTATTTATTGAACCAACTGCAGATGTCCAATAGCCATTATAATCAGTATATAATCTTGTTCCTAGATTGGTAATTACATTTGAACTTGGAGGAGATCCCGAAGGAGATAAATCTATCTCGCATTGACTTTCTTCAGTATCTGGAATACCATCATTATCATCATCTAAATCTATTTCATCTGGTATCCCATCATTATCATTATCTGATCTTACAATAACATCTATTTGAGCTCTTGACCCTTCACATCCATTTGCATTGGTTTGACTTACATAATATGACGTACTTCTTGCTACTGTTGTGCTTGGTGTGGGTGCTGTTATACTACCTGTTCCTCCAATTGCATTTGTGTACCATAATAGGTTTGTTCCTGTTGCTGTTAATGTACTTGCTACTTCACCTATAATATAATATACTGGTGAAATAACCGTAGGTGCTAATGGTGAAGAAGTTACTGTAACTGTTATATTATCTGAATTATTAGCTGTATTAGTATCAGTTAGTGGGTTATTTGTTATTGCAGCATTATTTATATAAGGACCTGATGTATTAACTGTTGCTGTAATATTTAAAAAAGTTGAATTGCCGTTTAATAAATTACCAATTGCCCACTCTCCTGTCCCTGAATTATATGAGCCAGAGCCTGCATTACTAATATAAGTAAATCCTGCTGGCAATAAATCTGTAACTATTGCTCCTGCAGGTAAGTCATTCGGACCATTGTTAGTTAATTCTAAAGTAAAAACAACTGTTTCTCCAACACATGCAGTTGTATTATCAACAATTTTTGTCAAGCTTAAATCGATACAATTTAAATTTAAAGTTGTAGTTGCCGTAATATTCAAAACAGGGTCTCCTGGCATACCTCCATATTCAACCACATAACCTTGTGGGTGATAAGCAGAAGCAGGATTTGTATTCCCTGCAATACGCAAATCATTCCAAGAACCTGGCGTACCAGATAAACTTGGATGAACAATATGTGCATAATCTTCATTTCCTGAGTTATTTGGCTCATTACCTGGCGTTTGTCTCCAATAATGAAAATTATCTGGTGCAGTTGTGTTTCCTGATGTGCCAACACCTTGCCAAAATAACCTTCCAGAACCCGCATTTTCTATTCCCTCCGGACCTGTTACCCATCTCCATTGTCCTTCTGCTCCTACATCAGTTGCTCCTATCCAACCAGTACCTAAAGCCTGTGTGCCAGAAAATACAGCCTCTTCTAATGTTGTTAATGTTGCTAAATAACCTTGCATACCAAAATAAGTTCTAACATTTGCAGCAGCATTTGCATCTGTCCAAGTTATACCCAAATTTGGTACATATTCGTAATAATGTGTTGTACTTGGTAAAAAATTTGCTTCACCAACTGTAATAGAAAATTGGCGTGTACCAGTTGCTGTACCAGAACTATTAGAATACAAGACATCTAAAATAGCTGCTTCAAAATCAGTATATAATGCAGGACCTATTAGTGTAAGCTCTCCTTGAACAGCATCCCAAGATGTAGTTATTCCGTTTGCAGCATGTGTTGCTAAATTATCTAATGTTAACAAATCTTCACCATTAATATAACCTGAAGAAACTTGGATATAAATTGCACTTGTTGTAGTATCATCTGGATCTGTAATACTTATAGCTGTTGCAATATTTATACTACTACCTGATGCTGGACAAATATTTTGATCACCTGTTGCTGTTAAAGTTGGAGGAGTATTTGGTACAACATCTTGTACTAATACGTTATCAATTCTATAATACTCATCATTTCCTGTATTATCAAATCTAATTCTTAATCGTAAGTTATTTCCTGTTAAACCAGAAACTGTATAGGATGGAGCAATAGGACTTGATGGAGAATTATCTCCAGAAGCATTTACAACGGTTATCCAAGAACCTGAATTTATTCTATATTGTAAAGTAAACCTATCTTGCCCATGATCTAAAGTACCACCATAATCAACATCTAAACTAAATTGAACATTTCCATACCCTGATATATCAATTTGACCGGTTCTCCAGAAAGCATTATTATTGTCTGTGTTTCTTCCTTCAATAACTCTATTAGAACCTGTGGTTGTTCGTATATCTACATCTCCATCATTGGTTGACCATGCAACTGTACTGGTTCCTGTACCATTACCATTTGTAACTCCATTTGCATAACTATCAAAATTTTCTTGCCAAATAATTGTTTGGCTAAAACTTGACAAACTAATAATAAAAAAGGCTATAAAAATAAAAAAAGCTTTGTTTTTTACTAAAAACTTAGTTTTATAGCTAAACCTTTTATTAGAAGAGTTGATTAAATTGTTCATACAATTTATTATTGTTTTATTAATATTATATACAATCATTCCCTGCTACAGCACTATTAATTTATCAATGATTCCAGTCTTTATTAGGCAAAATTCACCAAATTTTTATGAAACTTTTAAGATAACGCTCATTACAAGGTTAAATTGTATATATTTTAAATATGTAAGATATAGAGCTATCTAGTAACTGTTCAACCGTTTTTAATACACACCAAGTCTCCGCAAAAAAAACGGAACAGGCTCTCTCAAGAGGGAAATATTGGTGTTTATTCTTTGTTTTTTTATCTCATTTTTTCTAATTTTACTATCGGCTGAACGGTTAGGTCATCTATTAAATACAATAATCATAACAAAAAACTACTTGTGTATTACTTTTAAATAACTCCTATATCTTAGTTTATTTAAAAACAAATATATTCTGCACTCACTACAGTACCAATGTTTTGTTAGTAAACTAGACTGAATGTTAGTAACTTTTATTTGTTATCAAAGAGATAATAATAAATCACTGATTATTAAAAGCATCACAGTCGTTTTAATAATACTTAACTTAGACACTTATCAAGAGTAATTCTTTTAAAGTAAATATTCTCCTTTATATATATTTCAACTATATTTGCACTTAACTAGAATGAATCTATATAATTATGATACAGGTATCTGAAATAGCAAAAAACAAGGTGATTGAGCTAATGGCAGCTGATGGCTATGATGCATCTATAGATTATGTTCGTGTAGGTGTAAAAAGTGGTGGATGTTCTGGCTTATCTTACGAATTAAATTTTGATAAAGAGCAACAAGAAAATGATAAAATTTTTGAAAATAATGATATAAAAATCATCGTTGATAAAAAAAGTTTTTTATATTTAATAGGTACAACACTAGACTACTCTGGAGGTTTGAATGGTACTGGTTTTGTATTCAACAACCCTAATGCTAACAGAACTTGTGGGTGTGGGGAGAGTTTCTCGCTTTGAGTTTCGGGTTTTGGGTTCCAGGTTTTGAGTTTGGAGTTTTGGGTTAAAAAATTTATAGTTTAAAAAATGGCTACAATTAAGCATTTTAAGGATTTAGAAATATGGCAAATGTCAAGAACCCTATGCAATGAAATTTATATTTTGATAATAAATACTCCTCTT
>JAKITG010000200.1 GCA_021648195.1 Flavobacteriaceae bacterium
GTTGTGAAACGCTTGCAGTAGCGGTCTGATTTGTGCTCCTTGGATCGATTCTCAATTTTACATTTGTTCAATAACCCTACCAATTGACTGAAAATAGGCTGTCCGAAAAAAATTGTACTTTTGTTCATAGTTGAAGTATTTTTGGAATGATAAGTCAACTATACGAAAAAAGTCTGAATTATTCAGACTTTTTTTATCGGACAACAATATTTTTAAATATAAAAACTAGACAATTATGGAAAATATATTACCAAAGTATGTAAGACCTTTAAAAAGCGGAGATAAACCTACTGTTGATGTCGATTTTTGGGATAAAGCCATTGATGCCTTTGATGAAAATCAATATAAAAAGGCTGTAATTGCTACAATCAACTATATTAATCCTACTTTATTGAAAGATAAAAATATGGAGGAAGATATAGAGATTGTACATATGCAGGGTTCTGCAGAAATTTATTTAAAAGTAACCAAAGATACCTTTAGTATTAAAGCACCTTTTTTAAAAATAACGGATAAAACAAATAAAGTTGCTCTTTTAAGAAAAGTATCTGAAATCAACTTTTCTCCGTTAACACTTGCACAAATTACTTTAAATAATACAGAGTTGTGGTTTGAATATGAAATGCCTATAACTGTATGTCAACCTAATAAGGTTTATGATTTATTAAGAGAAGTTTGTGTCTATTCAGATGATTTTGATGATATGTTTATTGAAGACTACAAAGCAAGTTTCTATAAAGAACCTAATCACTCTCCTTTATCTGACAGTGAAAAAGAACAGGTTTGGACTCAAATAAATGATATTTTTGAAGATTACAAAAACTATTCTCAATTTTTTAAAGATAAACAATGGGATGATTACGAATGGGACATCACAATAATATCGCTATTGAAAATAGCAAATATGCCTTATATGAATGGTATATTACGTTCCGATTTGCAAGAATATATTAACAATTTATCTAATGGTAGTTTAGATTTTCAACTCCGTATGGATAAAGGAACTAATTTCATAAAAAAATTAGTTGATAAATCTAGAGAAGAAATTATGAGTAACGTCTATCATGCAGATCAATTTATTTCGTTACGTTGGAGGAGTTCTGAGCAAATTGTAAAAGATTGGGCGAAAAACCGATTGGAAGTAGTTCAGAAATATGAAAATAACAACGATAATTTGGCGTTATCTTATTATTTGCAATTTAATTTTTTAAAATTAATTTATAGTTACAATCTAGAAAAAAACTACATTGATGTTATTGACACTATATTAGAAAATGTTACTGGTTTAGATCTTAATAGTGCTACGCCTAAACTAGTTGAAGTTTTTCATGCTTTACGAAATGGCACTATAGATTCTAAAAAAAATAAAAAAGGTTTTTTTTCAAAACTATTTAATTAAACCTTAAAATTTATAAAAAATACTTTCTCTAAAATATTAAAAATGGAAAACACAAAAAAATTTACATATAAAATAATAACTTCTAGCGGTACTGGAACTGGCTTTAAAGTTGCAAATCATGCTTTTTTAATTACAAATTATCATGTAGTTAAAGGAAATAAAAGAGTTGCTGTTGAAAATCATAACAAAGATCGTTTTTTAGCAAATGTAATTATGGTAAACCCTGATGTTGATTTGGCTTTTTTACAAGTAACAGAACTTGAAAATATAAATAGTACCATAACTTTAAACAGAAATCTAGAAGTTAAAAACACACAAAAAATATTTATTAGCGGTTTTCCGTTTGGAATGCCATTTACAGTTACTGAAGGAATAGTTTCTTCTCCAAATCAACCTATGCATAGTAAAAATTACGTACAGACTGATGCTGCTGTAAATCCAGGAAGTTCTGGTGGACCAATGATAAATAAAAGTGGTGTTTTGGTTGGCGTTACAACTTCTAAATTTACGGAAGCAGATAATGTAGGTTTTGGTATCCAACACACAGAACTTATAAAACAAATAGAAGATTATACTTTTAATGATGGCATCTATAGGTTAAAATGTAATTCATGTGATAATTTTATTGAAAAAGAAGCAGAGTTTTGTAATAACTGTGGTAATTCAATTGATAAATCTGTTTTTGAAGAGTTTGAAAAATCATATTTTGTCCAATTTATAGAAAACGCATTAAATGAATTAGGTGTAAATCCAATTTTATGCAGAGCAGGAAAAAATTTTTGGGAGTTCCATCAAGGTTCAGCAATGGTACGAGTTTTTGTTAGTAATAACTATTTGTATGCAACTTCTCCTTTAAATCAGTTGCCTAAAAACAATTTAAATGAATTATTAACTTATTTAACCTCAAATAAAGTAGCACCATATCAATTAGGAGTTGTTAACAACAAAATATATATTTCTTACCGTACATATTTCTTTGATATTTATTCTGAACAAAAAGATACTATTAAAGAACATATAAAAAATCTGGCTCTTAAGGCAGATGAGTTAGATGATTTCTTTAAAGAAGAATATGGTTGTGAAATGTCAATGGAATCAAAAGATGAAAGTGAAGATGAAAAAGAAGCAATAATGGCAGATCATAAAGAACAAAGTATTGCTGAAAAGGTACAGAAAAATCCAGTAGAAAAATTAAAAGAACTAAAGGAACTTTTTGAAATGGAATTAATTTCAGAAACTGAATATGCAGAAAAGAAAAAAGGAATTTTAGATACTATGTAACACCATAAGTTTCTTACTAAATGGCATACAGGCAAGATATCTTTTTTCTAAAAATTTCGAAGATTCTTGCTGATGTATGTTGCACTTATCTTTACCAATTGAGAAACATAAAAAATTAAGAATAAAAAAATACTTTAATAGATAAATTTAAAATAATTATGGGACTAATATTTATGCCTCTTTTACTTGGCGCTTTAATTATTGGCATTATAGCAATAATTAAATGCGTTAAAATGTTTATGTCAGATATTATTGGAATTAATGAAATT
>JAKITG010000023.1 GCA_021648195.1 Flavobacteriaceae bacterium
CAGTTATTTATTAATACAGGTTTATCTAAAATAATGGTTTACAACAATTCATTAGATGATATTATTGGATATGTTCATGCTTTTGAACTCTTTCAAAAACCCAAAAATATTCGATCAATTTTATTACCCATTGAAATTGTTCCCGAAACCATGATGATTCATGATGTTTTAAACGATTTAATAAAAAAAAGTAAAAGTGTAGCCATTGTAATAGATGAATATGGAGGAACTTCTGGTTTAATTACTGTTGAAGATATTATTGAAGAATTGTTTGGAGAAATTGAAGATGAACACGATTCTGTTACACTATTAGAAGAGAAGATTAACGATAGAGAATTTAAGTTTTCAACACGATTGGAGGTTGATTACCTCAATGAAACTTATAATCTTGATTTTAAGAAGGATGGCGCATATGAAACTTTAGGAGGCTTAATCGTTCATCATATCGAAAACATTCCTTCTGCCAATGAAATTATTGAAATTGACAATTGTCAATTTACCATCTTAAAAGAATCTGCATCTAAAATTGAGGAAGTTTATTTAAAAGTTTTATTTAAAGATGAATAAATTTGAGTTTGAATTAAATGGGAATTAACCTAAACTGAAAACAATTCTTAAATCTAGCTCAAGTTAATTAGGTATATTTTCCTAAAAAAATTACCCTTAAACTTCTTTTATTATTAAAAGGTAAATTGTATTTTCGCAACCTAAATTCTAAAAAGAGGAAGAATGGCTGTTTTATCAAAAATTAGAGAACGATCACTATTTTTAATTATCATTATAGCGTTAGCATTATTTTCATTTGTTCTTAGTGGATTATTTGATGGTAACCTTTTTGATAAAGTTCCATCAGAAATTGGTGAAGTAAATGGAGAGTCAATTGGAAGAGAAGAATTTGCACAACAAGTTGAATTTTATCGTTCATCTTCAAATGGAAGAGGTACAAATAATCAAAATGTTAACAATGCATGGAATAGCTTAATTCGTGAAAAGGTTTATGAAACTCAATTAAAAAAATCAGGTATTGTTGTTGGCGAAAAAGATATTTGGGATGCGCTAGTAAATCAAATTAAAACACAAGGAAGCCCACAATTTTTAAATGAAATTGGTCTTTTTGACGAAGAAAAATTAAAAGAATATATAGCAACAATTCAAGAAAGTGCAGGTGAAAATGAACAAGGTAAAGCTGCATGGTTGAATTGGTTAAACTATGAAAAAAGGGTAAAAAACAATATAGAACAAACTACATATAATGCATTGATTAAAGCTGGGCTAAGTAGCACCCTATCAGAAGGGAAATCTCATTATTATTTTCAAAACACAAATGTTGATTTACAGTATGTTTACGTTCCATTTTCAACTATTTCTGATAGTTTAATAACTGTTACCGATAATGATATTAAAGATTATATCAAAAAACATCCCAAAGAATACACTGTTGAAGAGTCTAGAGAGATTCAATATGTATCCTTTACTATTAAACCTTCAATTGAAGATGAAGAAGAGGTGAAAAATAGTTTAGGTCAAGTTATTAATGATCGAGAAGAATACAGTTCTGCAGCAAAAACGAACGTTAATATTGTAGGTTTTAAAAATGCAACCAATATGTCTGAGTTTTATTCTGAAAATGGATCTGACACGCCTTTTGATAATAGTTTTTATACTAAAAATAATATGCCAAAAACTTCTATTGCAATTGATACTCTTTTCAATGCTAAAATAAATGATGTTTTTGGACCTTATAAAGAAGATGGTTTTTACAAGCTATTAAAAATTTCTGCTGTAAAACAATTACCAGATTCAGTTAAAGCAAGTCATATTTTAATTCCATTTGTTGGTAGTACAACTGCTGATGCTTCTGTTACTCAAAATTCTGAAGAAGCAAAAAAAGTTGCCGATAGTATTTTAACTGTGATTAAAGAAGATAAAAGTAAATTTGAAGAACTTGCAAAAGAAATATCAATTGATAAAGTAAGCGGAGCAAAAGGAGGTGATTTAGGTTGGTTTACTTACAAAACGATGATTCCTGAATTTAGAGATTATGTTTTTGAAAATAATGTTAATGATATGGAGATTGTAAAATCTCAGTTTGGATATCATATTATTAGAATAGACGGACAAAAAAATATTCAAAAAAATATTCAAGCAGCAATTTTTTCAAGAAAAATTGAAGCATCAGAAAAAACTGAAAACATGATTTTTGAAAAGGCAGAAACTTTTTCTTCAAATTTATCATCAAATAAAGATATTACGGCATTATCAAAAGAAAATAGATATGTATCAAATACAATAGATATTGAAAAATTTGATGATAATATTTCTCAATTGGGCTCACAAAGACAAATTGTACGTTGGGCATTTGAAGAGAACACTGAAGTTAACGATATAAAAAGGTTTGATATAGATAATGGATATGCTGTTGTTATTTTAAATAAAAAAAATAAAGCAGGCTTATCTGCTAAAGGAAAAAATGTTCGTGGTATCATTTTAAATCAAAAGAAGGCTGAATTAATAAAAGAAAAATCAATAGGAGAGACTTTAGAGGAAATTGCCAAACAAAATAGCACAACAATAAGATCCTCATTAGCAATTTCAAATACAAGTCCTGTATTTGCTGGATTAGGTAGATTTACAGATATAGCTGGTGTAGTCACTTCATTAAACGAAAATATATTAGCAAAAAATATTATTGGTAAAAATGGTATTGCTTTTGCAAAAGTTACAAAGAAAAATTCACCTACAGAATTAAATAACTATAATTCAAACAAGAAATCTCTTGAAAAAGAATTACAAAATAGAAATTTACAAATCTTTAATGCAATAAAAGATAATTCTGAAATTATTGATAACAGGTCTATATTTTATTAAATTAATATCGTTATTAAAAAAAAACCTTGTTTTTTCTAAAGTTTTCATATATTTGTTGAATTATTACATTTTGACATGTAAATTTATATAACACTAATCATAAAATTAAAATTTATTACAATGAAACATTTAAAAAAAGTATTATTAATTCTTTTAGTTGTTGTTAGTTTCAACAATCTTAAAGCACAAGATGAGGATAACCCATGGGCTATAGAAATTGGAACTAATGCTGTTGACTTTTATCCAACAGGAGCTAGTTTTACAAATCCAAGTGGCGATAGTTATCTTGGAGGTTATTTTAACGATTTTTTCAATATATCTGATAATTGGAATATGGTGTCTGCTCTATCAAGACTAAGAGTTAGCCATTATGTTGGTAGCAATTTTTCTATTGGATTGGCTGGTTCATTCAATTTAATTAGCAAAGTTGGTGATTTTGAAACAATAGGCGATATACCATACTTTGGATTAGATTTAGATATTAGATACTCTATCATTAATAAGGGTTGGTTTAATCCTTACTTAATGCTAGGAGGTGGATATACTTGGTATGATGGTGAAGGTAATCCAACTATTAACGGTGGATTAGGTTTTAATTTATGGTTTAATGACTATCTTGGTTTAAGCATTTCAAGTTTGTACAAACATTCATTTGATGAAGATAAAATGTTGCCTCACTTCCAACATTCTCTAGGTCTTATATTTAAATTTGGAGGTAAAGATACCGATGGTGATGGTGTGTATGATAAATATGACGCTTGTCCAGAAATTGCTGGTTTAGAAGCTTTCAATGGTTGTCCTGATACCGATGGTGATGGTATTCAAGATTCAGAAGATGCTTGTCCAGATGTTGCTGGTTTAGCAGAACTTAATGGATGTCCAGATGCTGATGGTGATGGTATTTCTGATAAAGAAGATGCTTGCCCTAATGATGTTGGTACTTTAGCAAATGGCGGTTGTCCAGATGCTGATGGTGATGGTGTAGTTGATAAAGATGATGCTTGTATTAATGAAGTAGGTCCTGCAGAAAACAAAGGTTGCCCTTGGCCAGATGCTGATGGTGATGGTGTTTTAGATAAAGATGATAACTGTCCTAATGTTATTGGTGTAGCTGCAAACAAAGGTTGCCCAGAAGTAACTAAAGAAGTTCAAGAAGAAATTAATATCTTAGCTAAGGAAGTATTCTTTAATACTGGAAAAACTACTTTTACTGATGAAACTTCAATAAGGCTAGATGGTATTAGCAAAATATTATCTGAATATACAGCTTTGAAATTTGAAATTGGTGGTCACACAGATAGTACTGGAAGTAAAAAAGTAAATGAGAGACTTTCTAAAGAAAGAGCAGAAGCTGTTATGAATTTCTTAGTGTCAAAAGGATTTCCTGCAGCAAATATTAAAGCTGTTGGTTATGGTCCTTCTAACCCAATAGGTAGCAATAAAACACGTAAAGGAAGACAACAAAACAGAAGAGTTGAAGTAATTTACTTAAAGTAATATTTCAATAAAATCTATTTATAAAAAAACCATCACGTCAAGGCGTGGTGGTTTTTTTTATCCCTAAATTTGCTTTATGCAATCATTTTTATCAAAAGTCACAACTCAAGTATTATCAAAAAATGATAATCTTTCCAACTTAACATTTATCCTTCCAAGCAAAAGAGCTAGTCTGTTTTTAAAGACAGAAATTATAAAGCAACTTCAAGGCTCTGTAATACTACCAAAAATTATAAGCGTTGAGGAGTTTATTAAAGAAATATCTGGAGTTGATATTATTGAAAGCACCTCATTAATTTTTGAATTCTATAAAATATATTTAAAATACACAAAGAAAGATCAAATTGATTCTTTTGAAATATTTTCAAAATGGGCATCTATCCTACTACATGATTTTAATGAAATTGATAGTAATTTAGTTGATGCCAATAGTATTTTAAGCTATATAAATGATAGTAAAAGGTTAGAAAAATGGAATTTAAAAAATAATGACCATACTCCGTTAACTCAAAGTTATCTTGCTTTTTTTGAAAATATAAAAACATACTATACAAATCTGTATTCTCATTTATCCAATAAAAATTTAGGTTATCAAGGGATTTCATATCGTATAGCTTTTGAAAAAACAGAACTTTATATTAAAGAAAATAGTACTAAAAAATTTATCATTACAGGTTTTAATGCTTTAAATAAAGCTGAAGAAAGTATATTTCATGAATTTTTAATAAATAATCTTGCTGAAATTTATTGGGATACTGATTCGTTTTATTTCGATCAAAATAATGAGGCAGGTAAATTTTTTAAACTGTATAAAAGTAAATGGAGCTATTATACAAATCATAACTTTAATTGGATAGAAAACAACCTAAATACTTCTAAAAATATACAAATATACGGAGTGCCAAAAAATATTACTCAAATAAAAAAAGTAGGTGATATTCTTCAAACATTAAAAAATAAAGAAAATAATTTGCAAAATACTGCCGTTATTTTATGTAATGAAAATCTTTTGCCTGTATTATTAAATTCTATTCCCAAAGAAATTGAAAATGCAAATATTACCATGGGATATTCATTGCAAAATATTCCTTTAGCATATTTATTTGAATTAATTTTTAAACTTCATATCAATAAAGCCAAATTTAATAATAAAGATAATTTCTATTACAAAGATTTTTTAGCCATATTAAAACATCCTTCGCTACATAAAGTATGGGTTAATAATAATGAATTTAGTTTAAAGCTAAATACTTTAATTATTACTAATAAAATTATATTTATTTCTCAAAATGATATAAAGAACCTAATCAATAAAGAACCTGATTTAAAAAAAATATTTAATTTATTATTTAATAAATGGGATAAAAATATTGAAACGATACTTCAGTATTTTATCTCAATTATTGATTTTTTAAAAAATGATGAAGCCTTAAATTATTTAGAAAAAGAATACCTCTTTAGGTTTAACAATGTGTTCCAACAGTTGATAAATCTAAATAATGAATTCGGCTATATTATTGATTTAAAAACTCTTTATTTATTTTATAAGCAAATTCTAAAAATTGAGAAATTATCTTTTCAAGGTGAGCCACTCAAGGGTTTACAAATTATGGGGATGCTGGAATCTCGTGTTTTAGATTTTGAAAATATTATACTAACCTCAGTAAACGAAGGTTTTTTACCTGTTGTAAGTGCGCAAAACTCATTTATTCCTTTTGATATAAAGGTAGAAAAAGAGTTACCTACTTACCAAGAAAAAGATGCCATTTTTGCCTATCACTTTTACAGACTATTACACAGAGCAAAGAATATTTATATTCTATATAATACCGAAACAGATGATTTTGGTTCGGGAGAACAAAGTAGATTTATCACACAATTAGAAATTGCAAAAGAGAATAAATCCTTAGAAAAAATAATTATTCAAAAAACCGTTGTTATTCCTAAGCTCGAATCAAATATAATTTCACTAAAAGAAATTGAAAAATCAGATGCAATAATAAGTCAATTAAAAGAAATTGCAAGTAAAGGGTTTTCTCCATCTTCATTAAGTTCATATATTAGAAATCCGATTGATTTTTACAAACAAAAAATATTAAAATTAAAAGAAATTGAAGAAGTTGAAGAAGCTATTGCTGCAAATACTTTTGGAACTATAATTCACGAAGCTTTATATGAATTATACAATCCTTATATCAAAAAGTTTATCACAAAAGATAACTTATTAGACATGAAAGGTTCTTTACATCTAATCGTAACAAAACAGTTTAAAAAATTCTATTCTCTAAACTCAATAAAAACTGGTAAAAATTATTTGTCATTTGAAATAGCCAAGCAGTTTTTAATCAACTTTTTAAATTTTGAAATTGGTGAATTAGGAAAAAATAAAAAAATAAAAATTCTAGCATTAGAAACTCCTTTAGAAATTAAACATAAAATAAAAGACTTACCTTTTCCAATTAAATTAAGAGGTAATGTTGATAGAATTGATGAAGTAGATGGTGTTTTACGAATTATTGATTATAAAACAGGCAAAGTAGAATCAAAAAATTTAACTATTAAAGATTGGAATTTACTTTCAAGTGATTACCAATACAGTAAGAGTTTCCAAGTATTACTATATGCATATATGTATGGGGAAATTAAAAATATTGATTTTGATAAGAACCGTATGCAAAGTGGTATTATATCTTTTAAAAACTTAAAATCAGGCTTTATGGAAGTTAATAAAACTAATATTACACAAAGTACTTTCGATAATTTTTTACTGCAATTAGACAAGCTAATCATTGAAATATATAATCAAAAAATTCCTTTTAAAGAGAAAGAAATTATAACAAAAAGTTTTTAAAATGCAAATAGAAAAAAATATTTCCATCAATGGTAAACATAAAAAACCAGTTTTAATAGACATGTTTTATTTAAAAAATAACGAGCAAAAAAATATTGTTGTCTTTTGTCATGGTTATAAAGGTTATAAAGATTGGGGAGCGTGGAATTTAGTTGCTAAAGAATTTGCTAAAAACAATATTTTCTTTATAAAAATAAATTTCTCACATAATGGTGGCACGATAAATCAGCCCATAGACTTTCCCGATTTAGAGGCATTTGGTAATAATAATTTTATAAAGGAACTAGATGATATTGATGATGTTTTAGATTGGATTTTACAAAACAACTCTATTCAAAATGAAATTAATACTAAAAGTATTTCATTGATTGGACATTCTAGAGGCGGAGGAACTGCTTTAATAAAAGCAAATGAAAACAAGAAAATTACCAAAGTAATTTCTTGGGCTGGAGTTTCCGATTTTGGATCTAGATTTCCAACTGGAAAAATTTTACAAAAATGGAGAGACAATGGAGTTGCCTATATAACAAATGTTAGAACCAATCAAGAAATGCCGCACTATTTTCAATTTTACACAAACTTTAAAGAAAATGAAGATAGACTATATATTAAAAAAGCTGTTGAAAATTTAGATATTCCATACTTAATCATTCATGGTACGAATGATGAAACTGTTTTACTTCAAGAAGCTAAAAATTTAAATTCATGGAATTCAAACAACCTCCTTTATATCATTGAAGATGCAAACCATGGGTTTGATAGTAAACAACCCTGGAAAAATTCTTCTTTACCCAACGATTTAGATAATGTAGTACAAAAAACAATACAGTTTATTATTTCTTAATGTTTTATTTTATTGATTTACTGTACTTTAATACCGTTGCAATATTGAGGTTTAAAGCTTTTGCAACAGTCTTACTTTATGATTTATTTTCAATTATATGTTAACCTCTTTCTTTCTTATTCACTAATTAGTGAACAAGAAAAATTAAAACTATTTTAAATTAGTTTTTAATATATAAAGAAAGAGTATTTTGGATATGTTGCTGTCCTGTTTAAACTAGGACAACAATAATTAAGAGTCAATTTAATTGGCTCTTTTTTTTATCCTAAAAATTTGCTAAAATGTATTAAAAGACATCAATATTTAGTATTGATATTTTATATATATAAAATTTTTATTTAAAAAAAATGTTTTCCTTTTTTGCCGTTTTACGCAGAATTAAAAAAAACCAGTAAACGTCACTAGTTGATAAATTTATATTTTTTAATATATTGATTATCATATAATTAAATATTAAGAAACTGTTCAGTAAAATTACATTTTCTTCCGTTTTGTTAAAAACTAACCTATTTTGTGAATAATTATGACTTCGTTATTTCAATAAAAAAATCAATATTTGTCAATATCAATTCCACCTCAAAACTTTGAGAAAGAATTACTCGATCTTACAGTACAATAAAAAAACCTAATAACATAAATTTAGGAATAATTTGAGGGCTAAAAATTTAAATTTAGTAACGATTTATCAAAAAAATATTGGCTTTATTCACAAATTAAAAGGGTCTTAAAATGAATATAATAAAAGCTGACACATGAAAATTACGGAGATTATAAAAAGAGATTACGAGACAAGCGATTTTGTTTTAGATAAAATCATCAGTGCTATTGAAAAAGCAATGAAATCTGTTAATCATGGAACTAAAGAAGATGCTGCAGGGATTTCTAAAATTGTAATAGGAACTTTATTAGAGCGAAAATTAAAAGATGCAAACTATATACCAACAGTAGAAGAAGTACAAGATATTGTTGAGTATAAACTGATGGACAGTAAGTTTCATGATGTAGCAAAAGCATATATTTTATATAGAGACGAACAAACTAGAAATAGAAAAACAAATATTTTCGAAAAACGCATCAATTTAAAACCTTATGAATATCCAGAGTTGAATGAATATGTAGATGCAATTCGTCATTCGTATTGGATTCATACTGAATTTAATTTTACCAGTGATATTCAAGATTTTAAAACACAATTGAATGAAGTAGAAAAAAATGCTATTAAAAATACAATGTTGGCTATTTCTCAAATAGAAGTTGCTGTAAAAACATTTTGGGGAAATATTTACGATAAAATGCCTAAGCCTGAAATAGGTTCAGTAGGTGCTACTTTTGCAGAAAGTGAAGTACGTCATCATGATGCCTATTCACATTTATTAGAAATTCTTGGGTTAAATGCAGAGTTTAAAAACCTAAAAAAGAAACCTGTAATTATGAGGCGCGTTCAATATTTAGAAACTGCCGTAAAAAATGCAAAAAGTGAAGATATTAGAGAATATTCAGAGTCAATTCTATTATTTTCTCTATTTATAGAACATGTTTCTTTGTTTTCACAGTTTTTAATTATCATGGCATTCAACAAACATAAAAATATGTTGAAAGGCATTTCTAATGTGGTTGAGGCTACTTCAAAAGAAGAACAAATTCATGGTGATTTTGGTATTGATATCATCAAAATTATTAAAAATGAAAATCCAACTTGGTTTGATAATGATTATAATGTAATGATTCAAGATTTATGCAAAGAATCATTTGAGTCTGAAAGTAAAATTGTGGATTGGATTTTTGAGAAAGGTGAGCTTGACTTTTTACCAAAAGATGTAATTAACGAATTTATTAAAAACAGATTTAACAATTCACTAGAAAGTATCGGTATAGAAAAAGTATTTGATATTGACCAAAATTTAATAGCTCAAACCGAATGGTTTGATGATGAAATTATCGGAACAAAACACGGAGATTTCTTTGTAAAACGCTCAATAAATTACAGTAAAAGAACCAAAAGTATAACCAGTGATGACCTATTTTAAAAAATGAAGACCCAACTAAAAAATCATACCTTAACTAATACCGAAAGACTAATTAAAGCAAGAGAGGCTGCAATTCAAGAAATGAAAAAACCAGAAATAAAATGGTTGACAGAAAACAGTCGTAAATTTCTTGAATCTGGATATCTTACAGAGGGGATTAGTCCAGAAAAGCGAATTAGAGAAATTGCTGTACATGCAGAAAATATTTTAAAAATTAAAGGCTTTGCTGATAAATTTTATGGCTATATGGCAGAAGGCTATTATTCATTAGCATCACCTGTTTGGTCAAATTTTGGTAAAAAACGTGGTTTGCCTATTAGTTGTTTTGGTTCACATATTGCTGATGATATGGGAGATATTTTATATACCCAATCAGAAGTAGGTATGATGTCTAAGTTAGGTGGAGGTACTTCGGGTTATTTTGGTAAGTTACGTCATAGAGGTGCAGATGTAAAAAATAATGGAACTTCCTCGGGCGCAGTTCATATCATGCAACTTTTTGAAAAAATGGTTGATGTAGTTAGTCAAGGTTCTGTAAGACGTGGTCGTTTTTCACCATATTTGCCTATCGACCATCCAGATATCAAAGAATTTTTAGAAATTGGTACAGAAGGGAATCCTATTCAAGAATTAACACATGGCGTAACCGTTAGCAATCAATGGATGCAAGAAATGATTGATGGTGACAATGATAAAAGAATCATTTGGGCAAAAGTTCTTCAGCGTAGAGGAGAAATAGGCTATCCGTACATTTTATTTAGTGATAATGCAAATAATGGAACGGTAGATGTTTACAAAGACAAGAACATGGAAATTTATGCAAGTAATTTATGTACAGAAATCATGTTGCCTTCTAATGAAGATTGGTCATTTGTTTGCTGTTTGTCATCTATTAATTTATTGCATTATGACCAATGGAAAGATACTGATGCAGTAGAAACCTTAACTTACTTTTTAGATGCCGTAATGGAAGAATTTATTACAAAGTTAGAGGTCTATAAAGACTCACCTCTTAGAGATGACCGGCTTACATTTACTTTTATGGAAAAGGCCTATAATTTTGCTAAAGCCAATAGAGCTTTAGGATTAGGAGCTTTAGGGTGGCACTCTTTATTACAATCTAAAATGTTAGCTTTTGATAGCCAAGAAGCCTATACGTTGAATAATGAAATCTTCAAAACCATAAAAGAAAAATCATACAAAGCTTCAAAAGAATTGGCAACCTTATTAGGAGAGCCAGAAGTTTTAAAAGGGTACGGCAGACGTAATACAACCTTAAATGCAATTGCGCCAACTACTTCTTCAGCGTTTATTTTAGGGCAAGTATCGCAAGGAATTGAGCCTATTTGGTCAAACAGTTATGTAAAAGATATTGCGAAGATAAAAACAACCATTAAAAATCCTTTTTTAGTATCACTGTTAGAAGAAAAAGGGCAAAATACAAATGACGTGTGGAAAAGTATTCGCGATTATGACGGTTCTGTACAACACTTAGATTTTCTTACTGAACACGAAAAAGAAGTATTTAAAACCTATCCTGAAATAGATCAAATGACTATTGTTTATCAAGCGTCAACACGACAGAATCATATTGATCAAGGACAATCTATAAATGTAATGGTACATCCAGATATGCCTATTAAAGATGTAAATAAAATTTATACTACAGCATGGCAATTAGGGGTAAAATCAATGTACTACCAACACAGTATGAATGCGGCACAAAAATTTAAGCAAAAAAAAGAATGCTTAAGTTGTGAAGGGTAAACTTTAATAAACCTCAAATTCCAAACTGTTTTCAATTTAAGATTTGGAATTTTTTAAATTATGGATTTATCACAAGAAGTTATACAAATACTCCTCAATGCAGAGGCAAAAGCATTAGCAACAGTAGCAAATAATGAGGTGAATGTTGTTCCCGTTTCTTCAGTTAAGGTAGTTGATAGCAAAATTTGGTTGATTGATTATTTTTTTGATAAAACCCTTTCAATCATTCAACAAAATCCCAATGTTGCACTTACGTTTTGGGTTGGGTTAAGAGGTTATCAAATCAAAGCGAAAGTAAACTATTTAATAGAAGGTGCTGAATTTATCACAGCAACAAATTGGATTGCTGAAATCCATCCAAATCGTATTGTAAGAGGATTATTAGTTTTAGAAACTCAAGAAATTTTTGATATCTCTATTCATAATAAACGAATTTAAAAAATAAAAAAGGCATTTCGAATACATACGAAATGCCTTTTTTAGTTGATTTTTAATTTAAATTATTCAGAATCTAGAGGCATTTTTGAACGTTCATGCTCATCATAATACAGATTTAAAATTTCCATATTAGCCTTGATTAAATCTTTAGTTTCTAATAAAAGACTAAAATACAAAGTTGTGTTCTTAGGACTTGTAGTTTCCTTTAATCGTGTACGTTCTACTTGTTTTTGGATAGAAATTTGAACATCTTCTAGTAATGCTAATTTTGCTTCAATTATACGAGGAACAATTACATCAAAATTACGAGAATCAAAAATTTCTCTAATTTCTCCAAAGAGAACTACTAACTTATCATTAATTTCTACCAATTCTTCAATTTGTTTTTTCTTTAAAGCTTTATGATTATTGTAAATATGCTTATGGCTTACTTTGGCTATAAAGCTAGACGATTGTGCCATATCTTGTAAACTACCAATGATATCAATATAAAATTTACTTGCACCTAAATAAGAATCATCTAAATCTTTAATAAAATAGAATATATTATTTTGTAAATCTTCTATTTCCCCTTCAAGCTTAATAACATTTTCTTTTGCTTTTTTAAGGCTTGCTAGATCTTGATTAATAAGACCGTTAATCGTACTTTTATTAATTTTACTAACTCTTTTTAATACCTTAGAAATATTATCAGCACTTTCTTCAATAACACCTTGAATAGAATTACTCTCCGCTTTACTTAAACTGTCTTCAGCTTTTATTTCTTTAGATTTTTTATAATGGCTCATGTAATTTCTAATCAATATCACTATAACTAATAATAATAAAATAGCAATCATGGTTGCACCACCTAAATGAATTAAATAAGCAACTAACGCAGCCGCAGCAAATGCAGTAATAGCCGTTCCAAACCATCCGCCAATTACATTTAAAACTCCTGCAACTCTATACACAGCACTTTCACTTCCCCAAGCTCTATCTGCCAAAGAAGTACCCATTGCTACCATAAAGGTTACGTAGGTTGTAGATAATGGTAATTTATACGATGTAGCAATAGAAATTAAAACTCCAGCTACCATTAAGTTTACTGCAGCACGAACCATATCAAAAGCAGGCAATTCATGAGTCTTTCCTTTTACCAATTCAATAACTGGCTTTTCAAACTGCTTTTCTATTTTATTATTTAAGTAGCTTGGCAATATCATATTTGTATATTTAGAAATCAAGATAGAACCCCTTACCAATACTCTTGAGATAAAGTTAGGTTCAAAACGTTCTTTTGTTTCTCCTTGACTAGCTAAATCTAACGATGTTTTAACAACACCTTTGGCTTTGCTTGAAAACCATAAGGTTAAAACCATTATTAATCCTGCAACTAATAGTAATAAGGTTGGTGTAGGTACTTTTTTACCTAAAATACCCATTGTAAATTCATTTGCAGCTAATCCATTTACATTAATTAATGGATCTATAAAAGCCTCATAAGATTGCCATGCAGCAATAGGTACACCAATAAAGTTTACCAAATCGTTACCAGCAAAAGCTAATGCTAATGCAAAAGTACCTACGATAATAATGAGCTTGTAAATATTTATTTTCAGAAAGTTTATAAACACATAAGATAGTGCCGACCAAATTACAAAACTTACAGAAACAATAGGCAATACATTATTCTCCAAAAATCCTTTAATGGTTGCACCTTTAAGAATATCCATACTTTGTTTGGCGATATCAGCACCTTTAATTCCTTTCATTAAGATAAAATAAACCATAGCAGTTAAGGCAACACCACCAAATAAAGCACCAACCCAATTTGCTTTTTTCTCAAAATTAAATGATAATAATAAGCGGGAGACATATTGTACAAAGGCTCCTATAGAAAATGCAACAACGACCGAAAGTAAAATACCAAAAATAATTTGCGTTGCTTTTGCAGTATTGATATAATTAGTCACTTCATAAAAACTACCCCCATCAGCACCTATTTTAATCAAAGCAACTGCTACTGCAGCACCTAATAATTCAAATACAATAGATACTGTAGTTGAGGTTGGCATACCGAGTGTATTGAAGAAATCGAGTAGTAAAATATCGGTTATCATTACTGCCATAAAGATAATCATGATATCACTAAACATAAACATGCTAGGATTAAAGATTCCTTTTCGGGCAACCTCCATCATACCACTTGAGAAAACGGCACCAAAGGCAATACCCAAACTTGCAACAATCATAATTGTTCTAAAAGAAATAGCTTTTGAGCCAATTGCTGAGTTTAAAAAATTTACAGCGTCATTACTAACGCCCACTACTAAATCTGCTATAGCTAAGACTGCTAAAGCAACTACCATTAAAAAGTAAATATTGTCCATAACTTTTGAGTTGAAAGTAACGAAGCAAACCTAAATTAAAAAATAGTTTCTAATGTTAAGCTAATGTTAACAATTGAAGGTAATTTAAAGTAAATACTAATAAATTATATAATTATAGGTGAGTTCTAAAAATGTATGTCAAATTGCAATCTATACATTAACTTATCAGTACCATTAACTTCAGACAGATAGCTTAAATCGGTTTGAATTTTTAGTTTATGACCAACAATATATCTAGATAATCCTAAAGTATATTGTGTTTGCATTTTTTTTCCAGTTATATTTTCATCGAGTTTTATATTGGTATATCTACCCGAAACTTCCCAGTTATTGGTAAAAAGATAACCTGTTTGAAGATTGAGTCCGTTCCCAACCTGAACAATATCTCCTGTTAAGGTATCATCAGAGTTTTTTGCTATAGGATTTTTAGCATTTCTATGTGCATATTCACCCATTAAAGAAAAACCATTGTACTTAAACATAGCATCTATAAAAACAGTGTTGATATCGGTTTCATGAAGACCTAAATCATTCTTCATATAGGAGCCCATATTACTTCGAGTTTTTACAGCATTTTTATTTATATCATAGGTGGCTGCCAACATCAATTTGGGCTTTTCTTCACGTTTTTGATCACTACCACTATATTCTCCTTTACCTTTAAATTTTCCAAAAGGTAGTAGTTCTAATCTTGCAGTATATTGATGTCCGCCTAAATTACCTGTGGTAATATTTCTACCTTCTCCTTGTGATATTGCTATTTTTTCACGGATTAAAAAATTATCAGTTAGATAAAAGTGATGTCTTAATTGAACACCTATATCACGATCTATATTAAATTCACTGTTTAAAAGAGAGCGATCTACCTGCTGTAAGTTTCCTGAAGAAATTACACGCTCTATATTACCAGGCAGTTTTGTTTGACCAACCCATAATTCAAAGTTTTCATAAAAATTCCACATAACAACTGCATCTAGAATATATCTAGGTGCATTCCCTGTGTATTCTGAAATTCCAGAGATGTCTCTATTAGATAAGCCTAGTTCTAATTTATATTTTAGTTTTGGTGAAAATGCAAAACCATCAAATTTTAATCGTGCACGACGAACTAAGAAGTTCTGTTGTGGATTAACAAAGCCTCCTTCATTTCCTTCTGTCCAATTGGCAACACCTAAAAATTGCATACGCATTCCAACCTTCATAGTCCAAGAACTATCTTGCCCCACAAGATTAAAAACTCCTTTGCCAAATTTAGGTGCTTTTGTTTCTTGTGCATTTAGTGTAATAAATGCAAAAATAAATACTATAAAAAGTAATTTTTTAAGTTTCATAAAAAGTAATTTTTTTCTGTTTAGGAAGTGAACTCTTAAATAATTGGAAACAACACATTTTGACCAAGCGCATATTATTTATAGTTTCAGAAGACTGGTATTTTGTATCTCATCGGCTTCACCTCGCGGTAGCTGCAATTAAAGATGGATATAAGGTTGGCCTGCTCAGTAAAACATCTCGTCATCGCCAGTTACTAGAAGAAACGGGAATAGAGGTTTTTGACTGGTCATTAAACAGACGTTCCAGCAATATTGTGTTGGAGGTGCGCGCAATAGCCGACGTTGTTTCCGCAACGAAAGAATTCAAACCGGATTTGATCCATGCTGTTGCTTTAAAGCCGGTACTATATTCCTCGCTGGCCGCTACAATAACCAGAACTCGCAGCTGTGTCTTTGCGCTTGCCGGCCTTGGTTTCATATTTGGTTCAAAAAAATGGATAGCGAAGCTGGCGCGCCCTTTGGTATTATTTGCATTTCGCCTAGCTTTTAGTGGGAACAATACCCGTTTGGTTTTGCAAAATCCAGATGACCAATCGGTGATATTGTCAGCTGGTGTCATAGAAAAAGACAAAATAAGCTTAATAAGGGGCGCTGGGGTAGATACTGACATTTTTGCCCCCAAATCAAATCCACAAGAACCGCCAATTGTCGTATTGCCGGCCCGCATGCTTTGGGACAAGGGTGTGAGGGAATTTGTCAATTGTGCTTCTCTGATAAAACAACAATGGAACAATGTTCGATTTGCATTGGTAGGAGACACGGATATCCATAATCCTGAAGCTGTTCCTGTTGAACAATTACAGCAGTGGGACAATGAAGGAGTGGTAGAGTGGTGGGGGCATATGGACACCATGCCAGAAGTCTATCAGCAGGCTGCCATTATTTGCTTTCCTTCCTCCTACAGGGAAGGGCTACCTAAGTCATTGCTGGAAGCTGCAAGTTGTGCCCGTCCGATTGTAACTTATGATGTTGTGGGGTGCCGCGAAATTGTAGTTGATGGTGAAAATGGTTTTCTGGTGCCATTAAAAGATGAAAAGGCTTTGATCAAGGCGGTTAGAAACCTGTTGAGTGATGCAAAATTGCGCTCTCGCCTGGGACAGGCCGGAAGAAAAATGGTACTTGAAGAATTTTCTCAAGAGAAAGTTGCAGCCCAAACCATGCAAGTCTGGGAAGATGTTCTGGATTGAAATTTTATTAACCGGAGGCACGGACTTTGTTGTTTGGTTGTAAACGATGTAGCAATACTAGGCCACAGTAGCGGCAGGGTAATCCCCCCATTTTTAGTGGGGCGTTTCAGTAGAATTCAGGCTGCATTTCTTAGTTTCTGTTTTTATGTGATATCTCCAATTCCCGGTAAATGCGATAGACGCGCTTGTGGTTCCATTTAAAGCCCACACATTGCGCAGATGCAAAAAGTATAGACCAAAATCCCATGCGCGTTTGGCCTTGGTTAAGGACAGCAGCCAATCAGCGACTTTTAAATTCTCATCGCTCAATTTACGCCGATAGCGATAACAGCTCCGGCTGATCTGGAATGTTCAATACGCAAGAGCAATCTCATGCTTCGCTAAATCTTGATTTCTTCATCAAAAATCTCTTCGTCATAATTGTAAGAAAATTCTACTTATCAACCCAATGGTTCTTCAGGGGGATTACCCTCAAATTTAGTGAAAGCATGATTGCGCATAAAAGCAATCTCGTCTAGGTTCCGCGACAAATAGCGCTGTTTTTGCATATCAAAACTTTGGCACCCGTAGCTCAGCTGGATAGAGCGCTGCCCTCCGAAGGCAGAGGTCACAGGTTCGAATCCTGTCGGGTGCACCAATTATTTCAATGGGTTAAGTAATTTGACGGTTTGCTAATTTAGCTCTGGGCAGCACCGGGGCAGCACGCACACTCTATTGTCAAACATAATTCTTATCGAATTTAGGATTGCGCTTGATGGCCGCTTTGGCCAATCCAGCCCCTGGACGACAACACATCCAGTGCCAGTTCAATTTGCCTCGGCGAGAATTGCTTTTTGCGTTCATTCCA
>JAKITG010000201.1 GCA_021648195.1 Flavobacteriaceae bacterium
CCGCCATAGCAGGAGCTTTTGGTGGGGTAAGCGGAGTAGCAGGCGAAGCAGGCGCATTGTTTACAGGTTTTGAGGAAGCACTTTTAGACCCTAATGCACTTACAGGTACAGATGACAATAATATACCGGCAGCCTACCTGAATTACCTGATTTTTGATCAGGACATGAATTTTACTGAAAGCTTTGGCTTTAAACAAATAACCACCAGCGCCAATGCGAACCAGGAGCTTATTAGTTTTCCTAAATTTGTGATTACCCAACCGGGCACCATTTATATCTATTGCTCCAACGAAAGCCAAAACGGCCGAGTGTTTTTTGACGACTTAAAAATAACGCACAATGAAGGACCCGTGGTGGCCACCAATACCTACTTCCCCAATGGCGCACCCATTGCAGGGCTTTCTTTTCAAAGGGCAACCACCCCGGTAAACAGGTTTAAGTTTATTGATAGGGAATATGTAGATGATTTTGGACTAGACCTTTACGACCATTTGGCTAGGTATTACGACCCACATTGGGGACAGGGTTACACAACCATAGATATACTTGCCGATGAATTTAGCTCCTGGTCGCCCTACAATTACGCTTACCGAAACCCGGCTAGGTACGTGGATAAAACGGGGATGGCTGCGGATGATGTGAATGATGGCGATTGTTGTGGTGGGAAACCCTTTTGGGACTTCAAATCCGTTTGCTGTTATTACAAGAGGGTTTCAGCAAGCTTTCCAAGAAACAGGAAGATTAATTGATAAAGCTGGAATTCAAGCTAAAGCATTCATGTCATTTGGGAAAGAGGCAGGTGGAACCGCAGGAGCATTGAAGGGAACAGTATCCAATGAAACTACTACAACAGCGACTATAAGTACTGATATAGAGAATTATTTTACTCCCAATAGTGACAATAAGCCCTCTGTAAATTCTCCTTTTACTCTTGATATTAATGCAACAAATGAAACAAAGGTTACAATTAGTGGAAAGGTTACTGTTGAAGGTGTTGATGTTCAAGTCGATAATGTAACTAGTCAGAATAACGCTACTGGCGCAATCGACAATAATACTACAGTAACGGTAGGAAAAGGGCAAACAGGTCTTTTTGTTGAAAGTGGCACTAGTGGCACTACAGGAGGGGTAAAAACGGAGCAAAAGCTCTCAACCCCTAGCGGTAATTTTATTAAGTTAGGAGTTAAACTTTCAGCAGGAAATCAATGAGAAAAATAAGTTATATAATAATGTTTACTATTCTATTTTCGTGTAAAAGTGAAAATGAGAATATTTCTGATAAAATATCAGAAAATGAACTACTAATAATTAATGGAGATTCTTTGGAAGATGGCTTTTGGAAGTATACCAACAAAGGTGAAATTTACAAAAGTGGAACATATACAAAAGGCTATAAAGTCAATGAATGGAATTACTTTGATTCAAATAAAACAAGGTTCGTAATATGGAAAGTATTTAACAAAGAGAGTGTAAAATTTAGCTATCCAAATTATTTGAAAGTTTCTGATTCAGTTGAATTTCCTACATTGTTTATGGGTGATATTATAGATAGTAATAACAATACTTATATAGCTTTGTTGGAGTACAATTTAACAAATATGAATTCAACGATTCATGATTATTTATATCAACTTAATCAAAGTAGAGGAAGTAGTAAAAATATTGAAATTTTAAAATTAAAAGAAGTAAGAAAATTTTATTTTAAGAATGTAAATGTTTTTAAATATTATGCAGAAGTTGAAAGAGAAAAACAAGCCTACAATGTCGTATCTTATATTTTTGAAGTCGATGGTTATTTATATGACTTAACGTATAAGGATATTGCCGGAAAGATGAATGCCGTAATGAGGTATTTAGTGATATGTTATATAGTATGGAATGTCAAGGGATTGATTTATTTACGTACAATACGGGACAATACCATAAAGATGAAGAAGTAGTTTTTGAATAATCTCCCTATCGTCCTCGTTTGTAACGAGGATGCGGCTTGTTAAATTATCTTTCTGTCCATTTTTCAGGGTCTTCTGAAGTACGGAAAACGGCTATAATTAAAACCACACTACCCTTAACTTGAAAATGGATGCCGTAAGGAAATTTCTTTAGGAAGAAAACCCTTGTGTCCGCATATCTGATTTGGGTTTTGAGTGGGTTACTTTGAATGCTGTCTACGGCATTATCAAAATGGGTTTCAAAAGTGTATCCTAAGTCTTCTTTTTTATCTTCATAGTAAAGAAAAGCTTTGTGTACATCCTTTTCGGCAGCTTCGGCAATATCAATGGAATAGGTCATTTACTTTTTGAAGATGTCTGCTTTAGCTTCGTTCCAGCTTCTGGTTTTCATCTCTCCTTTTTCAATGAGCTGCAGGCGTCTGTTTACTTCCTCTTGCTGCCATTGAGGGATTGCACTTTCTTTTTTAACTGATACATAATCGAGGGTTTTAATAAACGCTAAGAAAGTGTTAAATCTACTCTCTTGTATATCAAGTGTAATTTTCATGAGGATAAATTAAGAGGCGTAAGCTTGTTTGGTTTTGGCATCTCTGAGGAAGGCATCCATCATTGCAAACAAGTGTTTTCTGTCATCAGGGTTAAGAATGTCAATATCCTGAATCCTTTTAACGGTTTTTTTATCAAAAATAACAGTAGCAGCTTCATCAATCATGTAATCTAAAGTAACCTCAAACACATCCGCTATTTTTTTAGCTGTTTCTACCGAGGGCATAGCTTCGTTACGTTCGTACTTGCCAATGGCTTCTCTTGAAGCATTGATGCTTTTTAGCCAAATCTGTTTGGGAAAGGCCTTTAGCTTTTCTTAGATATGCTATTCTATCACCTATTCTAGTCATAATTAAACCTTAAAATGTATGATAATACAATGATTTTCAAAAATACGGTAAAATAGTACCTTAAATCCGC
>JAKITG010000202.1 GCA_021648195.1 Flavobacteriaceae bacterium
AAAACCTCATTAAATTTATATATATTTTCAAAAGTAGCAATAATTTTTCTTAAAAGTCAAAAAATGTAATTTTTTTACAATTTCATTTTTCAGAGAATTTAAGTTTAGAATAATAATTTTAAGGTGTAGTACTAACTTTATTAAATGCACTAATTTTTATATAAACACCTATTGCCCAATGATTTATACACTTTGTTAGGCTTTCGTACTTCTTGTTATTTAGAATAGAGTCATTTGTTCACTAATATTCGCTTTTGTAACTAATTCTCCAAAACATACCCAATCATCAATTGTAATTCCACTAATAATACTTTCAACCAAGGTAAATTCAGTTTGATTGTAAATTTCTTCAAAGTCAATTCGCATAAGAATATCTTTATTAATTGACCTTTTGGAATCAGTAAAAATAATTGATTTCAAAAATTGTTGTACTAATTCCGAGTTTACCAAATAATGAGCAATTTTCGCATTATTTAAGTCGTCAAAACCTATAAAATAGCAAGTGTCATCAAGCATTATAGGTTTATTATTACTATCTGTTGAGACTAAAGTAAAATGAGTAGTTTTATACATTCCAGAAATAGCAACTTTGTATGGCTTAAAAGAATAATCTCCAACTCCAAAAATAGAAAAACTCGGTTTACCTTTATAAATTGATGATTTTCTTTTATCAAAAAATTCTCTATTTGTTTTTAAGTACTTATAAGTCAGTGGATATTTCCACTCAATATACTTGGTTTCTTGCCCTATTTTTCTTTGCGTTATTATTGTTAATTTTCTAAATTGATTAGTTTCTCTTTCCTTTAGGTCAGAACTTTTTAATAATCCATAGACAAGGTCATTTTCAAGATTTAAATCTATGTTATAACCATTAATAAAATGACCATTAGATGGTTCAAATTCCATTATTTTCGAACAATCGTGTTTAATTCCTGAACGCCAAGTGAAAAATGACTTACCATCAATAGAACTCGATAAGTGGTAATCTTCTATGGAATTAACAAACTTGTTTTTGTGCCACCCAAATCTTGTAATTTGTTTGTGACTATAAAAATCATATTCTGTACAGGTTAATTCAGGTTCTTGATTTAATTCAGTTATAAAAAGTGACGCATTTACTGAAACATTAAATTCTTTTTTTGAATCAATATTTAGTTTTTCAGAATTTGTAATTCTAAAATTATTGTTTTTTTGGTCACTAATAATGTTTTTTACTACTGAATTTTTAATTAAGAAAGAAAATATACCATTATGTTTATGAAAACAATTTAGCATAATAATTGAGATATACTCTCCAATATCAAAATTCCCTTTTCCTGTAATCGCATCAAATCCACTATGTTTTTTAAAATTCGATTTTTTAGGTAAATTGTCAGAATCAATTGCTCCAAGTTCAGAGTTGGTTACCCAAGGTGGATTTCCTATAATTAATGTTTTTAAAAGTTTAGTTTTTTTAGCAATTTCTTTGTACGGAAACACAAAAGCATTTTCGTGAAAAATGTCAATATTTGGTTTGTCCTTTTTGTTGTTATTAATAAAGTGAGATAATATTTTGAATTTTGTTTCCCAAACATAAGGCAGATAAATTTCAACTCCAACTATTCTTTTGATAGTATCGAACTGTTCAAGTGAAGCAATAATAAAATTCCCCTTACCACAAGTTGGCTCTAAAATAAATTCAAAATTGGTTTGTTTGGATGATATATATTGGGTTACTTGAGAAGATAAATTTTCATTAGTTTGATAATCTCCATACGCTCTTCTATTTGGTTCTTGAACTATAGAAAAGTTATCTTCTATTTTGTTTTTTAATTCTAATATTTCATTTTGGTTATTAAAAAATTGATTTATACCACAAGTCTTTTTTAATAAAGCGTTAACTTTAGTCAAGTTAGAAAACATTTTCTTATGTTCTTGTAGAAATGTTACAACATTATCGTCAATATTTGCTTCAAATAAAATCATTCAGAATAAGTTACTTTGTGAATAATGTTATTGGGTCCAATAAGTTTATTTAATGGCTTTGATTTTCCATTTTTATTAGGACATATCCAACTATATGACAATCTCCATTGCAAAGCATTAGATATTGTAAGGCAACCTTCTTGAATTTTAGTTTCGATTATTTTATCTGCGACCAAGCCCATTGAAATTTCATCAACAGGTAATTTTATTCCAGTTAAAAAGGCTATAAAATCATCTTTACTACTTTTTACTTTTTTCATTTGGTTAATTATCCTTGTAGTAGAATAATCTCCAGTAAATTCTTTAGGAATGAATGTGCAACTTACAAAATCAAGAATTGCAGTTTTAGAACCATCATCATCTTGTTTATCATAAACAAATACTAATATATTATAACCTAAGCCAAATATTTTTTGTTTTGCATCTTTGAAAGGACAAGATGATTGAGGTTTATTTATTGATGTAACTTTTATATCGGTCTGTATATTTACTCCTGGTAAATCAATTCTTTTAGCAGATGAACCTACATTTAAAGTAAATTTTGAAGATAAATAATTTTGGAATTTATGCTCAATGTGTGTCCCAACTTTTTTACCATCAGTAACTCCAAACAATTCTTTATTCTTGACAATTGATTCACTTTCACAAAATTCTTTCGCTGATTGTTTAAGAAGTTCTATTGTTAATGGTTGTTTCATATATTTATTCTTGTTTTTGTATGCAAAGTTACGATTTCTTGAATTTTTCAACCGTACTTTTCGGTCATTTTCTGTATGAAGCCTAACGCCAGTCTGTCTAAAAACCTCATTAAATTTATATATATTTTCAAAAGTAGCAATAATTTTTCTTAAAAGTCAAAAAATGTAATTTTTTTACAATTTCATTTTTCAGAGAATTTAAGTTTAGAA
>JAKITG010000024.1 GCA_021648195.1 Flavobacteriaceae bacterium
AAAAGCAGATCGAACAGTTTCCAATTTTGGTGCGGAAAAACCACTCATGTATTGTGCGCCATTAATACGGCAAGAAAGGTTAGTAATCTACTACCATTATTTATTGTAGGTTCATTAGAGGAACACCCAGCGACTATACCAATACTTAAAACGCCTACTTTTAGGCGTAATAGACAAAATAGTTGATAGAATTCTCTGTATGCTATACCCTCATATGTTTTGATTTAAATCAAAACATATGAGTAAAATTACTACATTGCATAAGTAAGGAAAAGTGTTTTCTTATAATACCTTAATTTATACTTATTTTGGTAGGGTTTCATCCAAAAAAGCAAAAGCATCATGGAACAAATGCGTAAATGGAGCTTTTGAATTGAAAGAATATTCTTATCTTCAACACATTATAATATTCTTTTTAATAGTATAAAATAAGTTATGAATTCAAACTATAAAACCAGCCGAAGAAGTTTTGTACAAAAAATAACACTACTTACAGGAGCAACAACACTAGGATTACCAAATATTATGATGGCACAAAATAAAAATCAATTAAAAAATCCTTTATCAATAGATAGGGCAGAAGTTACATTTGAAAGAGAGCCTTTAATCCATTCTTATGGTTTTAAAGGAGGATATATTACCCGGTTATGGCAAGTTGTAACTCAGTTACAAGATACTTCGGGTAATAGTACAATTGGTTTAGGTATTCAAAGTCCTTTATGGTCTGATTTTAAAGTAGCATCACAATGGGGAGAAAGTGGTAGTAGCTCATTAATGTACAATTTAACAAATCGAGCAATTCAACTCGTCAGAGGACAATCCTTTGAATCTCCAATTCATATGATTGATGATATTTTAGATGAAATACATAATTATGGTATAAAAATAACCAACAACCCAAATCTTCGTAAAACATTTGCATTGAATGCACTTGTTTCGGTAGATAGTGCCGCTTGGTTATTGTATGCAAAACAAAATAAAATTACTTCTTTTGATAATCTTATACCCAATAAATATAAACCAGGACTTTCCTATAAAAATAAAAGAGTAGTTAGTGTACCGTCTATTTCCTATTCTACTTCTGAGCCAGAAATTACAAAATTAGGAGAAGCTGGAAATTATGTTATAAAAATAAAAATAGGATATCCAGGTTCTCAACAAGAAATGTTAAGAAAGGATATGGAGCGAATAAATCTTATTCATAAGAAACTTTCTGCTATACAATCAAAAAATTCCCCTACAGGGAAAATTTTATATTATTTAGATGCCAATGGTAGATATCAATCTAAAGATACCTTATTGCGATATTTAGATCACTGTAAAAAGATAGGAGCGTTTGAGCAACTATTGATTGTTGAAGAACCATTTGCAGAAGATCTTAAAATTGATGTATCTGATATTGATGTAAAATTAGCTGCAGACGAAAGTGCCCATACAGATAAAGATGCTTTAGAAAGAATAGAAATGGGTTACTCAGCTATAGCATTAAAGCCAATTGCTAAAACACTAAGTATGACTATGAAAATAGTAAAAGAGGCTTATAAACATAATATTCCTTGTTTGTGTGCAGATCTTACTGTAAATCCTGTAATGGTTGATTGGAATAAATCTGTTGCAGCTCGACTTACTCCATTACCAGGGTTAAAAGATGGTTTATTAGAAACCAATGGAGCTCAAAATTATAAAAATTGGGAAACAATGATTGGATACCACCCAAAAGGCAAAGCTTCGTGGAACAAACCTGTTAATGGTATTTTTAATTTGAAGGAAGAATTTTATTCTGAAAGTGCAGGAATATTTCTACCATTAGATTATTATGCTAGCTTATTTAAACACTAGAACCCACTAAAATAAATCATTCTGAAAGGTATTGTAATACTAGAAATAGCGTATAAATAATTGCTTAAATGTAAATATTGAAAGCCCAGCATTTTTTGATATATTGCGCTTGTCCAATTTTTTTGTGATGCAAAATTAATAGAAAAGTATATGTCTAATAAAAAATCAACTGTTGAGCGTAGATTAATCATTATTAAAGAGCTTAATACTAATGGAAAAGTAAATGTAAGTGATTTGAGTAAAATGTTTCATGTGAGTGAAGTTACTATCAGAAATGATTTGGCTCAATTAGAGAAAAAAAACATTTTAATTAGAGCAAGAGGAGGTGCATTAAAGATTGATCCTGTAGGAATTGATTATCATATTTCTGAAAAGGATAAAATTAATATTAAAGCAAAGCAATTAATAGGTTCTAAAGCGGCTGAATATGTAAAAGATGGCGACACGATAATGATTGATTCAGGAACTACAGCTATGGAACTTGTAAGAAATTTAGGTGAAAAATCAGAATTAACAGTTATAACAAATGCTTTAAATATTGCCAATCAACTTTCAAAAAACACCGAAATAAATATTATAATTCTTGGAGGATTTCTTAGAAAGAAGTCATTTTCTTTAGTGGGTGCACCAGCAGAAAAGAGTTTAAGAAATTATTTTTGTGATAAATTATTTTTAGGTGTTGACGGATTAGATATTGATTATGGCTTATCAACTCCAAATATTGAAGAGGCCAACCTTAATAGTACGATGATTGAAATGTCTAATCAAGTTATCGTTCTTGCAGATTCTAGTAAAATTTATAAAAGAAGTCTTGCTTTTATTTGTCCACTTTCCAAGATCGATATTTTAATAACTGATAGTGATATTACTAATGAGCAAAAAACAGCATTAGAAAGTATTGGAATTAAAGTTATAATAGTATAGTTTTTAATTGAAATGAATCAAAGCAACTAACCATACATTTTTTTATAGTATTCTTTATAATACCAATTCAATTTTATAATGTCGTATAATTGAATTGAATTAATTTTTATAAGATTGAGGCAAAATATTTTAGTATAGCCTTAGTTATAGTCAATTATTTTAACGAAAATATTGTGAACCCGCCTGCCGGCGAGGCAGGAATTAAACAATCTCAATGCGACATTATGATGTTAAATTGGTATAAGACCCTGAAGTGATATTATTCATCCATTCTTCATTTTCTAAATACCAATCTATGGTTTTTGACAACCCTTGTTCAAAAGTTACAGAAGGTTTCCAACCTAATTCATTACTCAATTTAGTAGCATCAATTGCATAACGACGGTCATGCCCTGCTCTATCTTTTACAAAAGTGATTAGTTTTGAAGAAGTTCTTTTTTCTCGATTTAATTTTTCATCCATCAACTCACAAAGTAAATAAATTAGATTTAAATTAGTCCATTCATTAAATCCACCAATATTATAGGTTTCTTCTAATTTTCCTTTATGGAAGATTAAATCTATTGCTATTGCATGATCTTCTACATAAAGCCAATCACGTGTATATTGACCATCACCATAAACAGGTAAGCTTTTACTTGTTTTTATATTATTAATAAATAACGGAATTAACTTTTCAGGAAACTGATTTGCTCCATAATTATTTGAACAATTGCTAATCACAAAAGGCATCCCATAAGTATTACCAAAAGACCTTACAATGTGATCAGACGATGCCTTAGAAGCAGCATAAGGTGATTGAGGGTCATAAGAGGTAGTTTCTGTAAATAGCCCTGTTTTACCTAAAGAACCATAAACCTCATCCGTTGAAACGTGATAAAACAATTTATTTTCATAATTATCTTGCCATATACCACGAAAAGCATTAAGTAAGTTAGCTGTTCCCAATACATTAGTTTCTATAAAATCATTCGGATTGGTAATTGATCTATCCACATGACTTTCAGCCGCTAAATGAACTACCGCATCAAATTTGTGTTCATTAAAAATTGAATTTATAAATTCAATTTTTTTAATATCTCCTTTTATAAAGGTGTAATTGGGTGCACTTTCAACATCGGCAATATTTTCTAAATTTCCTGCATAGGTAAGTGCATCTAAATTAAAAATATGATATTGAGGATAGTTGTTTACAAATAAGCGAACAACATGTGAGCCTATAAATCCTGCTCCACCAGTTATTAATATTTTTTTCATTTTATTACTTCAATGTTTGTTGCCATTTCCAAGCCGTAGCTAAGGCATCTTCTAGATTTAGTTCTGTTTGCCAATTCAATTCTTTATTTGCCAAGGTGGTATCTGCATAAGCTTCGGTAATATCACCTTCTCTCCTGTCTACAATTTTATAGTTTAGTGGTTCACCAGATACTTTTTCAAAAGCTTTGATTACATCAAGTACAGAGCTCCCTGTACCTGTACCTATATTGAACACTTCAAAACTAGCGTTATTTTTGTTTTCTAATAACCTTTTCATGGCAGCAATATGTGCTTTAGCCAAATCTACCACATGAATATAATCACGTACAGCTGTTCCATCAGGAGTAGGATAATCGCCACCAAAAACAGAAAGTTGTTCTCTAATTTTAGCTCCAGTTTGTGTTACATATGGAATTAAATTTTGAGGAACTCCAATAGGTAACTCACCTATTTTTGCACTTTCATGAGCACCAATGGGGTTAAAATAACGTAAAGCAATGGCATTTAAATTAGAAACTTTGGTTGTATCAAAAATAATTTCTTCACCAATTTGTTTGGTATTTCCATAAGGCGATTCGGCTGTTTTAAACGGAGCATCTTCTGTAATAGGCATAACATCTGCTTGTCCGTAAACCGTACATGAAGAACTAAAAATAAAGTTATTTACCTTATTTGATTTCATCCCTTCTAATACATAAATGAGTGTAGAAATATTATTATGATAATATTTTAATGGTTTTTCAACACTTTCACCAACAGCTTTTGACGCTGCAAAATGGATAATTCCATCAATAGTATTGTGCTTTTTAAAAAACTGTTGAACAGATTCTTGATTTTTTAAATCTAAATTCTCATATAACGGTTCTTTGCCTGTAATAGAAATAATTTTATCTAAAACATCAATTGTTGAATTAGAAAGGTCATCAATAATTACAACTTCATAACCTTCGTTTTGTAATTCAACTACGGTATGAGAACCTATAAATCCTAAGCCACCCGTTACTAAAATTTTTTTCATAAACTTAACTATTCACAAAGCTTAAAACAGCTTCCGTAATATATTTCAATTGATTTTCTTCAAACTCTGTATGTATTGGTAAGGATATTACCGTTTTACACAATTCATTTGTTATAGTAAAATCATCTTCATTATATCTATCATCTATATAAGCTTTTTGATTGTGTAAAGGTACTGGATAATAAATAGCAGATGCAATATTCTTATCGGATAAATATTGTTGTAAAGCGCCTCTATCTACACCGTTCAGCACCAACGTATATTGATGAAAAACATGCGTAGTAAATGAACTTGTGATAGGTGTAGTCAGTTTATCTGTACTTACAAATGCAGTATTATAATATTCTGCAACCTTTAATCTAGCGTTACAATAGGTATCTAAATGTGGTAACTTTATTCTTAATACAGCCGCTTGAATACTATCTAACCGTGAATTTACACCAACCACATCATGATAGTAACGCTTGTACATACCGTGGTTTATGATACCTCGTAATAAAACAGCCAAATCATCATCATTGGTAAAAATTGCACCACCATCACCATAACAACCTAAATTTTTTGAAGGAAAAAAAGATGTAGTACCAATATCTCCCATGGTTCCAGCTTTTTTTGTACTTCCATCTACAAAAGTATAATCGGCACCAATGGCTTGAGCAGCATCTTCAATTACATATAAATTATATTCTTTTGCAATTGCTAAAATGGCCTCCATATTAGAACACTGTCCAAATAAATGGACAGGAATAATTGCTTTTGTATTCGGTGTAATTGCTTTTTTTAAGGCTTCAATATCAATATTAAAAGTATCCTTTTCAACATCAATCAAAACAGGTGTCAACTTTAATAAAGCAATCACCTCAACAGTTGCTGCAAAAGTGAAATCGGCAGTAATAACTTCATCACCTAGCTCTAAACCCAATGCCATCATTGCTATTTGCAATGCATCTGTACCGTTGGCACAAGGAATGACATGCTTTACACCTAAGTATTCTTCTAATTCTTTTTGGAAAGATTTAACTTCTGGGCCATTAATAAAAGCAGTATTTTCTATTACATTTAGTATAGATTTATCTACTTGCTCTTTAATATTTTGATATTGACCTTTGAGATCAACCATTTGAATAGGTTTCATATAATATAAATTTATTATAATAAACGAACAAAAATACGAAATATTTAACTCTAGTGCTTGTAAATTTATATTTTAGCATTTCGATGTATTTTTTATATAACATAACGGTTTATATTGCTAGTTTTGTACTGAAAATTATAGCAATTTTCAACAAAAAAATACACCTATTTGTAAGTGGAAGAAAAAATGTTTTCCCTATTTTAGAAAAACAATTCTCAAAAACGGATAAAATTATTTGGTTTCATTGTGCCTCTTTAGGCGAGTTTGAGCAAGGAAGACCTGTAATTGAAAAAATCAAATCTCAAACCTTAAACCCCAAATCAACATTTTATAAACATAAAATTTTAGTAACCTTTTTCTCCCCTTCAGGATATGAAATACAAAAAAATTATGCTTACGCAGATGCTGTTACATATTTACCTTTTGATACGAAAAAAAATACAAAAAAATTCTTGGATATAGTACACCCTTCAATAGCAATATTTGTTAAATACGAATTTTGGCCAAATATTTTAAAAGAACTTGAAAGCAGACAAATTAAAACCATTTTAGTATCAGGAATTTTTAGGAGCAATCAGTTCTTCTTTAAAAGTTATGGAACTTGGTTGAGAAAATCATTAACAGCTTTTACCTATTTTTTTGTACAAAATAAAACTTCAAAAAAATTATTAAAAAGTATAGGTTTTACCAATTCTACAATTTGTGGAGATACCCGTTTTGATAGGGTTTATGAAATAACCAAACAGGACAATTACTTACAGTTTATAGAAGATTTTATTCAAAATAAATATATTTTAGTAGCAGGAAGCACATGGTCTAAAGATGAGGAGTTATTGGTAAACTATATTAATAATTATGCTTCAAACGATGAAAAATTTATAATAGCACCACACAATATTACACCCAATGGAATAGAAAATTTAAAAAAAGCTATTTTAAAGAAAACGACATTATTTTCTGATAAGAATATAGATAATAATGCTCAAGTATTTATAGTAGATACTATAGGAATTTTATCAAAAATATATAGTTATGCCCATGTTGCCTATATTGGTGGAGGATTTGGAAAAGAAGGGATTCATAATATTTTAGAACCTGCAACTTTTGGTATTCCTTTAGTTATTGGTTCTAATTTTAATAAATTTCTAGAGGCAATAGATTTGGTTAATTTAAAGGCTTGTAAAGTTATAAATAATGACAATGAATTAAAATCACATCTTAATAAACTTTTTCGAGATAAAGGTTATAGAAAAAGTAAAGAAAAAATCACAAAAGAATATATATTAAAAAATATAGGTGCTACCAAAATAATAGTAAATTATATTCATAAAAAAATATAATATTATTTTAACTTGTAGATTTGCTATCTAAAACTATCAAAATGCTTAGAGAAAAACTAAATGAATTTTATAGTGTCGTTTTTGAGAAAGAATTAATTGACGAAATTATTGAGGTTGGCAAATACAAAATAATTAAAGAAAACGAATTATTATTAGATATTGGTAATAATTTTCAATTGATACCACTAATGCTTACAGGTGCCATTAAAATAAGTAGAGAAACTAAAAAAGGCGACGAAATTGTATTGTATTTTTTAGAACGTGGTGATACTTGTACGATTTCATTTGCCAATTGCTTAAAAAATTCGAAAAGTAAAGTACGAGGTGTTGCAGAAAAAGAATCTGAAGTAATTTTTGTACCCGTAAGTAAACTTGAAGAATGGATGGTTAAATACAAATCATGGAGAGGTTTTGTAATTGAAAGCTACAATATTAGACTAAATGAAATGTTGGATGCAATAGATACACTTGCCTTCATGAAAATGGATGAGCGAATTCTTAAATACCTTTCCGACAAAGTGAAAATTATGCGAAACCCCACTTTAAATACAACACATCAAGAAATTGCTATAGATTTAAATACATCAAGAGTTGTGATTTCCCGACTTTTAAAACAGTTGGAAAACGAAGGAAAGATTAAGCTTTTTAGAAATAAAATTGAAGTAATTGATTTTTAATTATATAACAATTGTTACACTAATATTTAATTGAATCATTTATATTTACGATATAATACATTAAATTTATGGACTTTATTTTACAACCTTGGGCATGGTATGTTGCTGGACCACTAATAACATTTGTCATGTTTTTACTTTTTTATTCAGGCAAAAAATTTGGTGTTTCCTCAAGTTTAGAAACGATTTGTGCCATTGGTGGAGCAGGAAAACTAGTAAATTTTTTTAACTTTGATTGGAGAAAGAATACATGGAATTTAACTTTTATTCTTGGTACAATACTCGGTGGTTTTATTGCTTTTCAGTGGTTAACACCCAATGAGATTGTTGCTCTCAATCCGCAAACTATTCAAGATTTAACCGATTTAGGATTTCGAAATGCAGGCGGTCAATATCTACCTGATGAAATTTTCGGTACAGACGTTATTTTTTCTGTAAAAGGATTTTTAATATTAATAGGTGCTGGAATTTTAGTAGGTTTCGGTTCTCGTTATGCTGGTGGGTGTACTTCAGGACATGCCATTGTAGGATTAAGTAACTTAGAATTACCTTCGCTATTTGCTGTTATCGGATTTTTTATTGGAGGCTTACTAATGACTTGGTTTCTTTTACCTTTAATTTTTTAATAATATAATATGAAGAATATAAAATTTTTATTGATAGGTGTTTTTTTCGGAATTGTATTAAGTAAAGCAGAAGTTATTTCTTGGTTTAGAATTTATGAAATGTTTAAATTTCAATCCTTTCACATGTATGGAATTATTGGATCTGCTGTAGTGTTGGGAATTATTTTAAACTATTTTTTTAAAAAAGGAATCATCAAAACATATTTTGGAAAGCAAATTACAATTACCCCAAAAAAGGAAGGTTTTAAAAAAAATATTATTGGAGGAACAATTTTTGGTTTAGGTTGGGCATTGGCAGGAGCTTGCCCTGGTCCTATGTTTATCTTATTGGGTAGAGGTGTCGCTGCAATTTTAGTTGTGATTTTGGGTGCTTTATTAGGTGCATTTTTATACCATGCCACCAAAAAACACCTTCCTCATTAATAAACTTTTTGTTTTAATGCTTTTGAAGAATTAAAATAACAACTAGTAAGTTTTAAAACCTATTAGGTTTTAATATTTCAAAATAAAACTTCGTAACTTGCTCACCTATCCTAAAACATAAATGGATACATTAACAGACAAATTCGGAAGGAAAATTACCTATTTGCGATTGGCAGTAACAGATCGTTGTAATTTGCGTTGTCAGTATTGTATGCCAGCTCACGGTATTGATATTGTTAAAAGAGAAGAGTTATTGACTTTTAAAGAGATGTATCGTATTACACGAATTTTAAGTGAATTGGGTGTAAATAAAGTTCGTTTAACAGGTGGTGAACCTTTTGTGCGAAAAGGTTTTGTTAGTTTTTTAGAAATGCTTTCGTTTAATGATAAACTTGACGAAATTAATATTACTACTAATGGAGCATTAATTTCAAAACATATTATCAAACTTGAAGAGCTAAAAATCAAAACGATTAATTTAAGTATTGATAGTTTATCAAAAGAAAGTTTTGCAAAAATTACCAGAAGAAATATTTTTAATCAGGTGTACAAAACCTTAGAAAAATTAGAAGAGAGTTCGCTAAAACTAAAACTAAATACAGTAATTCAATCTGGTGTCAATACAGATGAAATTATTGATTTTATTGAACTTACCAAACATAAAAATTTAGAGGTTCGTTTTATAGAAGAAATGCCATTTAATGGTACAGGTCAACGAGCAACTAAAGAAGTTTGGAATTATACCAAAATTTTAGACCTTATCAAATCTAAATATCCTGAAATAAAACCTCTAATCTCAGAAAAATCATCCACTTCAAAAATGTTTAAAATGGAAGGTTATCTTGGGTCATTTGGTATTATTCCAGCTTTTACAAGAACTATTTGTGGCGATTGTAATCGGATTCGAATTACAGCAACAGGCCTATTTAAAAACTGCTTATTTGATGAAGGTGTATTTAATATTCGTGCTTTTATCCGTAACGGAGCAACAGACAGCGAGTTAAAACAACTGTTTTTATCCATCGTTAAAGAGAAACCAGAAAACGGATTTATAGCCGAAGCCAACAGAAAAAACAATAAAAATGTTTCTGAAAGTATGTCAACTATCGGAGGGTAATATTGTCTTACAAACATTTCCAAAAAAGAGAAAAAATATTGAATTTTTAAATCTTTTAATTTTGAATTAATTATAATGATCACATCCAAGAAAGCATTAGAAATTATACTCAACCATACTCAGAACTTTGGTACAGAAGAAATTTCTTTTTCAGAAGCTACAGGTAAAATTTTAAGAGAAGAAATTGTAGCTGATAGAGATTTCCCGCCGTTTAACAGAGTGAGCATGGACGGAATTGCTGTTGTACATGGTGTTTTTACATCAGGAAGAAGAGAATTTACAATAGAAAATATACAAGCAGCTGGAAGCAAACAAGTAACATTACAAAACAAAGAGAACTGCATTGAAGCCATGACAGGTGCTGTCATGCCAAAAAATACAGATGCTGTTATTCCTTATGAATTGGTAAACATTAAAGACGGAAAAGCTACTGTAAACTTAAATGAAATTAAGCATTTACAAAATGTACACCTACAAGGAAAAGATAGAAAAATAAATGACATTTTAATTCAAAAAAGTACAGTGATTTCACCTGCTGAGACTGGTGTGTTAGCAACCGTAGGCAAATCAACGGTTAAAGTAGCGAAACAACCCAAAGTGATAATTATTTCTACAGGTGATGAATTGGTTGAGGTTTCAGAAAACCCCTTAGATTATCAGATACGAAGAAGTAATTCATATACCTTAGTAGCCTTATTAGAAAGCCTTAATATTCTTGCAGAAACCGTTCATATTACCGATGATAAACCTTTATTAAAACAAAAAATAGAACAATTTTTGATAGATTATGATGTCTTGTTATTTAGTGGAGCAGTAAGCAAAGGCAAGTTTGATTTTGTACCTGAAGTATTAGGCGAATTGGGCGTAAAAAAGCTTTTTCACAAAGTAAAGCAGCGCCCAGGAAAACCCTTCTGGTTCGGGGTCAAAGACCCTTTTAGTATTAGCAAACGGGGTGAAAAAAAGGTAAAAAATAAAAATACAGTAGTCTTTGCTTTTCCTGGAAACCCAGTTTCTACTTTTGTAGGCTGTGTAAAATATTTTTATCCATGGTATAAAAAATCTATAGGTATTGCACATGAAAACCGACAAAAAGCAATCTTAGCCGAAGATTTTACTTTCAAACCACAATTCACATATTTTTTACAAGTCAAACTAGAAAATAATAACGGAGTGCTCTATGCCACTCCAATTATAGGAAATGGTTCAGGAGATTTAGCTAACTTAGCCAATGCTGATGCCTTTTTAGAATTACCCGATAATAAGAGTGAGTTTAAAAAAGAAGAGGTTCTTCCTTTGATAAGGTATCGGTAAATTAGACCTCACAGGTTTTAAAAACCCGTGAGATCTGTAAAACAAAATAAATGAACAAGTTCACACATATCAATAAAAGAAACCAACCAAAAATGGTAAATGTTGGTGATAAAATAATCACCAAACGTAAGGCTACTGCGGTTGCCCAAATGTATTTAGGTTCAGAAGTTATAAAACATTTTGAAAATGATGAATTGATTACCAAAAAAGGATCTGTTTTTCAAACCGCTATTATTGCTGGAATTCAGGCGGTTAAAAAAACTTCTGATTTGATTCCGATGTGCCATCCATTACAAATTAATAGCATTGATATTGATATTAATATTACCGATGCAGAACATATCGAAATTTTATGCACCGTAGAAATGGAAGGCAGAACAGGTGTAGAAATGGAAGCATTAACAGGAGCTTCTGTAGCTGGACTAACCATTTATGATATGTGCAAAAGCATTTCACAAAAAATGATAATTAAAGAAGTTAAATTATTGGAGAAAACGGGAGGGAAGTCGGATTATTCCATCTCAAAAGAGCAAAAATAAATAAATTTTTCTGTAAATCTCTGTGTAACAATTAAAAACATGCAAAACACACACCAAAAACATACCAAATTAAAACATCGAGAAAGTGAAAATTTTGCTTTTAATGAAATTTCCATTTTAGGCTCAAAATGCTCAATAATTAGTGATTTTGTTCAGAAAATAAGTAAAAAATTACAAAAAACAGTTAAAATAGTATATTTTGACGCCTCACATTCTGATGAAATTCAAGCACCAAATTTTGATAGTTTTACTTTTCATCAGTCAGGAGGTTTATCTTTAAATTCAGCCTCAGAAATGAATAAATTTAACGAACGGATTCGCTTATCTCAATATGATCTTTTGTTTATTAATGGGAATCACTATCAAGGTGCAAAACAAATTCTGATTTTGGACAATGAAAAAGAAGCTTCCGTTTTAAAACGTTTAGACCAATTAGATTACATTCAGTTTGTGGTAAAGCTAAATGAAGATTCAAAGTACTTTGATTTTTTAGTAGAGAAATATCCTACCATTAAAAACTTAAAATGTTATTCTATTAATGCTATTGATGCCATTTCAAAACATATAGATAATTTGATTCAAGAAAAAATTGCACCAGTACAAGGTTTGGTATTGGCAGGTGGTAAAAGTTCAAGAATGGGACAAGACAAAACCCAATTAAGTTACTATGGCAAGCCACAATTAGAGCATACCGTAAGTTTATTAGAAAAAAATTTGCTTCAAACTTTTGTTTCAGTAGCACAAAATCAAGAGTTAGGAGATTATGAAATAATTCAAGATAAATTTGTAGATTTAGGAGCTTTTGGAGCTATTTGTTCTGCCTTTCAACACAACCCAAATAAGGCATGGTTGGTATTGGCAACCGATTTACCTTTTGTTGATGATACAGTTATACAATTGCTATTAAAACACAGAAATCCTAAAAAAATAGCCACAGCTATTAAGGGAAAATCAAAACAATTTGTAGAGCCATTGATTACTATTTACGAACCAAAGGCATATTCTGTTTTACTCGGTTATTTAGCTCAGGGTTATTCTTGCCCAAGAAAAGTATTGATTAACTCTGATATTGAAATTGTTGAAGTTAATGATGCTTTGATTCGAAATATCAATACGCCTAAAGAATTTAAAATTGCTTATAAAGAGATTAATGAGTAAAAATTAAAGACTAAGGGTCTGTTACAAAATAAAGTTTACAGAATTGGCGACGTTATTTTGTGCAATAACGAGGCAAAAAACGCAGGTATAGCCTTAGCTAAAGTAAGTATTTTTAACACTGTTAGTGTGCAAAAGAACAAGGCAAAATGTAAAGGTTATTTTGTAACAGACCCTAAAAGCCTGCTTCGTGAAATTTGCGTTGTTGGCAGGCAGGTTTGTGTCAAAATTTATAGAAAAATAAAATATCTATATGGTTTTAACTATTTTTTAAATTAAATAATGACAAAAAAACTTCATATACTTAACGGAGATAGTACAGCAGAAATTTTTTCGAAATCGCCTATTAAAGGAGATATTATCGTTTGGAGAGAAATGCTATGCGAAGGAGCTTTATATAAAGATTTGGCTAGTGATGAGTTTTGGATAAAAAGATATGCTTTTTTTGAAGAAATAGGTGTTTCTAAATTGGAATACTATGATAAAACTATAAAAGAACTGGTTCAGCTAGAAGATGTTTCTCAGTATAATGAAATTGTTTTATGGTTTGAATATGATTTGTTTTGTCAAGTAAATTTAATGGCTTTATGTACTTATTTATTGACTTCCTTTAGAAAAGATATTCACTATGCTTTGGTTTGTACAGGAAAAGAAAAAGGAAAGGAAGTATTGCAAACATTAGTAGACTATCAACCAAAGGAATATAAAGTTTTATACGAAAATAAGATAAAATTGACACGTCATGACTTGCTTTTTGCAGAAAAATCTTGGGAAGTTTATATAGAAAATAATAAAGAAAATTTAAAGGAATTTAACTTTGCGAAGAAAGCAAAATTTCAATATTTACAACAAGCTATAACGCAACATTTACAACGATTTTCTGATGAAAATGGATTGAATCAAATTGAAAATAAAATACTAGAAATTATCAATATTGAGCCGTTAGCTAAAAATAAAATCATCAAAAAATTACTGCTTTGGCAACGTGTAGCAACTGTTTATGGTTTTGGAGATTTACAATATTATCGATACTTAGAAAAACTGAGCGATTATTATGTTATTAATGATGAACTTATTTCATTAAATAAAAAGGGAAAAGAATTAGTTTTTCGAAAATAAAATATCTCTGTGCAACAATTATGTATCTTTGCAGATAACCCATGAAAATAACAAAACAACAACTTTACAAACGCCAAACTACCTTGTCAGAAATTGGTGAGAAAGGTCAGGAAAAACTCTTGAAAACCAAAGTGATTATTGTAGGTTGTGGAGGTTTAGGTAGTATAGCTGCAGTATATTTGGCAGCTAGCGGTATTGGAAATATCCATTTGATAGATTTTGATATGGTAGATGCCTCAAATTTACACCGTCAAGTTTTTTACAAAATTGAAGATGTTGGTAAACTAAAATCAAAAGTATTAGCTACCCATATTGAAACCATATCGCCGTTTGTAAAAGTGAGTTTTAGCACCAAAGCTATTGCAAAAAGAAATGTGCTAAAAACCATTCAAAAATCCGATTTTGTAGTAGATTGTACCGATAGTTTACCCACAAAATACCTATTAAACGATGCTTGTATATTGCAAGATAAAACGTTGATTTATGGCTCACTCTATAAATTTGATGGCTATATATCCAGTTTTAATGCGAAAAACGCTAAAGGTGCCTATGGCACTAATTTGAGAGATGCATTTCCTAAAATTTCAGAAGAAGCCATCCCTAATTGTTCAGAAATAGGAACCTTAAATACCATTGTAGGTATTATAGGGTTGATGCAAGCCAATGAAGTTTTAAAGTTAGTTACAGGCATCGGACAGCCCTTGATAAATCAGTTATTGATTTATAATAGTTTAGAGAATACGCAGTATAAAATGAAGTTGAAATCATCTTTTACAAAAGAGAAAATTATGGAACTCTTCAAAAAAGAAACCTATTATGATGCAGCTTGCGAAATTCAAAAAGAAGAGTGGTTAATCTCTCCAAAAGAATTACGTCAAAAATTGGCTTTTGGTGAAGCAACTAGAGACTTACATCTTATTTCGGTTATTGAAGATACTGAAGTTAAATTACCTTTTGCAGTTCGTAAAAAAATTCCATTATCAAGCTTAAAAGTCAAGCAATTCAAATTTATTACTACTGATGAGTATGTTATTGTTTGTCAACAAGGAATTTCAAGCTATACAGCTACTCAACAGATAAAAGCAGTATATCCAAACTTAAAAATATTCAGCCTTAAAGGCGGAACATCAAGTTATTAAAAAAAAATTAATGCAAAACCCACTAGAATTTTACATATCAGAAAAAGAATGCTTTAAAGAAAAATTATCTTCAATAAAAAAGAGATTAGCAACATCCAGTCTGATACGTTTAGGTGTTTTTTCAGCTATTTTTTTTAGTATATATTTCTTTTTTGGCAATGCAAAAATCATGGGTATTATTGGTGTATTGGGCTTTGCTTTATTTCTCTATTTAGTTTCTAGACACGCTGATTTGCAATACAAAAGAAATGTTTTTAAGGCTTTATTAGAGATTAATTTGAATGAGATTTCTGTTTTAAAAGGAGACTATCTAACTTTAAACAAAGGTAAAGAATTTCAAGACCCTGCTCATTTTTTTAGTTATGATATTGATTTGTTTGGGCGAGGTTCTTTTTTTCAGTATATCAACAGAACAGCAACACATGAAGGTAAAGTTGCCTTGGTAAAAAGGTTAACCGAAAATGCTATTTCAGATATTGAAATTAAACAAGAAGCGACGCAAGAGCTATCAAAAACACCCAAATGGCGACAACAATTCTCTGCCTTAGCAAGTTTAGTGAAAGTTCAACACCCTGCAAAAGATATTATAAATTGGATACACAATTACAAGCCTGTATTTTCAAACATAGTAGCCTATTTACCAAGTATTTTTTCAATAATTTCCTTAATTTTTATAACCTTAGTTAGTTTTCAATTACTGAGTTTTAATATACTTGTCATTTGGTTTTTTGTAGGTTTAGGGACATCTAGTGTCTATTTTAAAAGAGTCAATACAATATATAAAGATGCTGATAAAGCCAAAGATACTTTTAAGCAATATTACAAGCTTTTACATGAAATTGAAATAACTACGTTTACCTCTCAATTATTAAAAGAAAAGCAAAAATTAATTCAAACTGAAAACAAAAAAGCATCAGTAATATTTGCTTTTTTTTCCAAAATATTAGATGCTTTAGATCAGCGGAATAATCTAATCATTGCTATTTTTGGAAATGCATTATTTTTAAGAGACACACAACAAGCCTATAAAATTGAGCAATGGATTAATACCTATGCCAACAAGGTAGAAAACTGGTTTGAAGTCATTGCTTTTTTCGATGCTCAAAATTCCTTAGGAAACTTTGCTTTTAATCACCCTAAATATATTTTCCCTATAATTTCTAATGATAAAGAAGTCATTAAAGCCAAAAAATTAGGACATCCGTTACTAAAAGTTAAAAAACGGATTGATAATGATTTTAAAATAGAAAATCAGCAATTTTTTATCATTACAGGAGCAAATATGGCAGGAAAAAGTACTTTTTTACGTACTGTTTCCTTGGCAATAGTTATGGCAAATATGGGTTTACCTGTCTGTGCAGAAAAAATGGACTATTCGCCTATCAAATTAATTACCAGTATGCGAACAACAGACTCTTTAGCTGATGATGAATCGTATTTTTTTTCGGAATTGAAACGTTTAAAGTTTATTGTTGAAGAGATTAAGTCAGAACGTTATTTTATCATTCTAGATGAAATTTTAAAAGGCACAAACAGTACAGATAAAGCGATAGGCTCAAAAAAGTTTGTCCAAAAATTAGTAGCATCAAACTCTACAGGGATTATTGCCACACATGATTTAAGCTTATGTGAAATTGAAAAGGAACTCACCGAAATTCAAAACTATTATTTTGATGCAGAAATTATCAATGACGAACTCTATTTTGACTATAAACTAAAAGATGGTATTTGTAAAAACATGAATGCTTCGTTTTTATTGAAGAAGATGGAGATTATTTAAAAACTCACACCGTAACTTGAAGTCACGGTGTGAGTAAAGGGAAGGCATCAAAACGAATACAACAACACCTTATCATGTTTTTTTAAAATAGCGTCTAAATCATCTAAAAAATTGATAGAAACTGTTGGGC